>CAVCSJ010000009.1:0-25731 GCA_963604895.1 bacterium | reverse complement strand
CCAAGGTTACGGTCCATTATTATGAGAGATTTCCTCGACGATTCAGATGAGAATCCGTCAATCGTATTCTCTCCTTTCCGGCAGCCTCCATCGGTCCATACTTCGTTGAATTCCGACATCCAGATGTGCCAACTCCAGAGTATCTCCTTGGTCACGCTGTCATAAAGAGCAATTACAGTGTTGCCGCGAGGTGCATTCCCGCTCGCATCGGCATTAGCCTTGAAGGAGATGTAACCATCCTTGCCAGGCAGGTATTCTATATTGGAAACAGCTCCTTCGACATCAGTCCAGAGAAAGTCCGCTGCGACAGGATTGCCGGTCTGGGTGTTTATACCGTTCTCGTCAACAGTCAGCCTGGCGCTCTTCGGACGGTTGCCCATGCAGAAGGCCGGCATCATATAGTAACCGGCTTTGTCCACCACATAGCAGTTGGCGGTCTCGAGCGGCTCCGGCTGCTGATAGTCGAATTCCTCCATAGTCTTCACATAAGAGCGCTTCACGGTGATGGACTGCGAGGTCGTCTTCTCAAACGAGCCTCCATTGTCGTAGTCTATGAAGCGGACACTGAAGCCTTTCGTGAATGTCTTGGGAAGCATAACGATGTTTATCATCGTAGGAGTTGTAGGGCTGAGCTGCAGCCCTTCATCTCCACAGTCTATGGTAATCATTCCCGCGCTTTCACCGGATACGACTTCAATCTTACGGCCGTCGCAGGCTTCCTTCTCCGATTCGGCAATCTCATCCTCAAGAAATTTAACCTCACCGCGATTCTCCTTATTCTCATAGTTCGACCATATCCAATAGTTGAATTTCACTGTGAACTTGCCAGCAATCTGCTCTCCGTCGTTTCCGGTCAGGATGATTTTCGATATCTTGCCTTCGCCTTTTACCGGCAACTGCAGCACCCCTGCCATATTGTCATAATAGAAATCGTACAGGTTAAAGCAGTGTCCTATCATAGGGAGCACATCGTTTGCAAATGTATTCTTCTGATAGTCTTGGATAGCGGGCAACACGGTTGTCGCAGTAATCATTCGTCCATAATAACTATCGCCTTCTGGGCTTGTACCACGTCCCGAATATTTTTCAGCAAACGAAGCATCCGCAGATGGATATATCGACGTGAAATATCGAGAAACTCGTTTCGTCGCCCAATTTCTTCCTTTGAATACGGCTTTGTTTGTGCCGGCGCCTTCCAATAGAGTGGCCTGATACTCGGTATCATAATCAAAATCAAATACTGCGATCGTGTCGTTCTCAGACCATAGCACCGGATATCTACCTTCACTCAATTCGCCTAACGAAGTGCGAGTCTCAGGATTACTGTCGATGTAGGCATTGAAGACAAGCTCCTCCTGACCTGAAGTCGATTCGGTCGGATTAGTTTCGGGCGTTATCTCATCCGAGCAACCAAAAGCCATCAGAAGCACGACAGAAGTCAGCAGACTGCTACAGAGTTTATATTTAAGTCTAATCATAGGGCTTTATTCTTCAGATATGGCAAATAGTTTTGGATGTTAAAGTAGAAATCACTGGAATTGGTTGGAGCCAACAGATAATCCGAGCCTTGAAGTATTAGTCTTTTTCTCCATGTGAATTCTATGGCCCGTCCGGGAAGGTCCATACCTATTTCACTGACTGATGCGACTTTTACGACATAGCGGGTATTACGCAACACTGCCATATAGTTAAAAGCGTCCCCTTCGTCAGCCTCGTCGGGATAGTTCCACATATATTCATAATTCTGATCGACAATCCAGTGGACATAATACATATATCCGTCCTCATAGACCTTGACCCCGGCATCACGCAGTTCCTTGATGCTAGAGGACGAATTGATTAAACTGGCCAGCTCAGACTTTTCGTTAATCAATTCCTCCAGACGGGGGTAGACAGCATCATCATAACCATAAAATGTTCTGTAGCTGTCATCAGCGGCGTCCTTTGTCCATACTCCCTTGTCAGGATCCAGAATCAGGTCGCCGTCAGCGTGGCTGTCGTCTTTGATTTTTGCCCTGACGCGGAACAGCACACCGGTCACGCGGTTTCGCATCCCGTCATTCAATGTCTTCTCCCAGAATTGATATATCGGAGAGTTATCGACACCATAATGAGGGCCATCTTGTATTTCGTTAATTCCTTTCACGAAATTGTTCATAAAATCCAGATAGAGTGGTGAAGTGTTCTCCAGGCAGTAAAACGTGACAGGCTCTGTAGCATCAATGACAGCGGTAAAGAGGTCATTGGCTCCATCGCGTAACTTCTGATTGTCAAAATCGGTAAAATCCGAAATCTGGTTATAGTAAATATCAGACGGCGTTGTCATAATGTCGCTTGTCGGCGAGACTGCCCACAAATAGGGATAGCCGTACGGGGAGTTATCTGGAATAGGATCATTTTGCCAAGTCCCCTTCCGGCGTTTTTCCCACTCAAAATTGAAATATTTGGGGCCCTGATAGCAGGCTATCTTCCACTGCTGAACAAGGTTGAAGCAGTTGGCAGCGTTGACCAATGCGACTCCGGTGACCCGTACATCGTGGAAATCATTATAATAATCATGGCCCTGAAAATCGAAATTCTCCTCGCTGCAGTCGACTACAATTTTTGCAGCTAACCTTTCCAGCGTCACTTTAACCCTATAAGGATCGCTGTAAGGGTAGTTCTGGTTTTCATCGATTTCTATCGGGACACCTCCATTGGGAGTTGGGTCGTCTGCAACAGGTTGAGTGTCAAGGGCAACGAACTCCTTTACCGGATCATTTTCACGCATAGCTATGTATGTGTCACGGTCTGCAGCCTCGTTGTTCATATTCACCATCAGGAAATTGTTCTCCAACCAGATTTGCGAGCAGGCAGCCGTGCTTCCCGGACTGTATGATCCCCGAAAGGCCTTACCGGAGCTCAAGTCAGGAGAAAATCCGCTGCCGGCAGCATTGGCCACCACGTAGAGAAGATAGCCGTGTATATACTGCCGTTCTATCTCAAAAGGCTCAGTGGTCACTTCGTCAGCCATAGGGACGCCCTTTATCTCGATGACCTCAGCATCAGGATCCTCACGGTTGACAAGAAATATTCTGAAGTCCGACACTTTCCGTTCATAGTCCTCATCCTCATAAGAAGGCAGGAAGGTGCGTGTTTCCACCCCATTCTGGCGCAACTGCTTGAACTCGAAACGGATGGCCATATAGGTCTTTCCGTCATTATCGTCAGGGGTAGCCGGAGAATCCTCTATTTTGTCATAAACACAAGACTGGAGGCTCATAATTGCTAACACGCCTAACAACATCCATTTATATATTGCTCTAATAGGCATTGACATATCCTGTTTAAAATGATCAATCCAATTCAGTTTCTTCCAGAGAGAGTACCCAGCCGTTGACGATGATATGCGTTCTCATCCAGATGTCGTTGTCTATGAAAAACGTCATTGCGTATTCATCCTGACGGTCGAGATATTCCTGATTTCCCCATTCACCCTTATGCTCTCCGATGGCTTGCAATGAGAGGAACCAGGCAAGGTCAATGTCGAGTATGTCACGTCCGACTTTGTTGTTACTTATCACTAGCCTCGGATTACTGCCATAGATGATTCGCGAAGTATTGAGGTCAGCCACTACGGCATTGTCAATCTCCGCGGCCTTAGAATCCACACTGTCTTTCCGCTCCAGCATCTGGTAATAAGGGTAATAGTTGACAGGATACTCCTGATAGGTGGACGCATCATACGAAAGCCAGCCGTTACGGCCTTCAATATGGATGTCGAAGTCCTCGCTATGCAGTGTCTGACCGGCACGGGAAGGCATAAGAATGACACGGAGGGCATTCGTGCATTTCATCATATCAATGGTCAGATGACGGTTCTCTCCTGAGACTTCGGTCTCAAGCACGCCGTTCAGCAGGCTGTTCAGCTTATGATCAGCGCGGTCAGAAGTCTGACGCAGACGTGCTGTCAGGTCTTCCAGCAGATCACAGTCCTTCGCCGCGGGTATCTCGAAATATGAGAGTTCATCCTTCTGGTCCTGACTGTATGCCCAGGCTACGAATGTATACCTGCCCGTGGCAGGCAGCGGAAGCTGCATCGTGCAGTCCAGGCCTTCCTCAACTCCGGCGGAATACTGACCTACAAGACGGTCGGTTTCATCGAAGACATATACATCGACTTTATCGACCTCGTGTGCAAATCCGTCAGTATTCTGCATATTATACACATACCGGAACTTAAGATCCAGGGTGCAGTCCGACTGGTCATCATAGACACACGAAGTCAGAGCGACAATCATGAGTAAGAAGATACCGGAAATATACTTTATCCTTCCCATTGTATGTTGATTTATCTGAGTTGCAAATATTTATATAGTAGCATACCCTCGGTGGGATGCCTGTCTGATTTCCATTTTGGGGCAGCCTTTTCTGTCCGATTATCCGGTCGCGGCTGCAAGTTTGGGTGCATTTTATGAAGCCCTGCCAGGCTTTTGGGATTTCGGTAATCAACGGTATGGGGCAATGCCCCACGCCGTTGAACAGCCATATTATAAAATTAATTACTGAAGGTCGATTTCTTCTTCACTCAGTACCCAGTCATTCACTGTGGCTTCCACTACCAGATACATATTGATAGGATCAACAGGGTCTGACGGTTCGTCTACGTCAGGAGTCCATCCGCCAGGGATGTCTGTACCGATGTCGTTCAGACTCTTAACTTTAAGATCGTAAATGGTGTTACGCATCACGGAATAATAGTGCTGGTCTGTATCAGCAGACAGATTTTTGTCCTTATAGTTCTGGTCCTTGATGAAATAGGTGTAGTACATAATACCATCAGTGTACACTTTGACATTATACTTCACGCGGAAGTTCGAAATCGCAGTCTCTTTGTCAGTATCGGCATAGGCAGCAGCAAGCTCATTTTCTGCAGCTGTAAGCTGCTCAGAAGCAGAGGCCTTGCCAGTACTTGCGAATACATTCGGATAAGATTCCTGCAGAGAAGCCAATGTCGGGAAATACTGATCGGAATATCCGTAGAAGCAGCCTGTTCCAGCTTTATTATCGCTACCTGTAACGCTTGCCTTGAACTGATAAACCAGTCCGGTGGTATTACCCATCAATGCGGTGGTCGGATGATTCTCCATACAGAAAATGCTTCCCTTTGCAGTGGATTCATAAGCTGCAACGCTCTCATAAAGGTCTTTAACGGTCGTATAAGCATTATCGGTAATCGTCACTGTGCGGAAATTTGTCAGATGGTTGTAATAGCCTGCATTATTTCCGGCATTTGTGCCTTCAGACAGATAAGGAGTCTGAAGTACATTGTTCCACGGGTAAGTTGTACCCATTTCGATGATTGTGTTGCTCCATTTCTGCTGCAGGTTTACTTTAGTAGCACCGTTCAGAAGCTTGAAGCCCTGCAGAGAGGCTGCAGTAAAGAAATCGTTCTTAGACGTAATTTTTGTGATAGTGACATTATCAGCGACTGTGCTTCTGATCTGTACAGCCAGACGGTCCATCTTGATAGGGGTACAAGTTGCCGGATGGTCGTAGTCATTGGCAGCGGTAATAGTGATGGATGAACCTGCAATGGCATCTGTTCCGTTGCACTCGTTGAACATCATAAATTTGTTGTCCGCAGCATAGTCAGACTTCATCAAAGCCTCGGTTACAGATTCAATGGTCTTTCCTGTCAGGACATCGTCCAGAGCAACTGAAAGACTTGCGGAAGGATTGGCGACTACATACACATCGAAAGTGCCCGGAGTTGTCAGAATCTGCTTTGTCTTCACGCCTCCTGCGATTTCGTCCAGCTGAGTGGAAGAAACATCATAGGTAGCCTTTACCTTGTGATCTGTAGGGTTACACAGAAAAACTTTCAGGCTTGAAATCTTGTTCTGAACAGCAGTCCCGGCTTCAGTTCCATCTTCACCAGCTGTGGTCCTGGTGAGCGAATGACCTTCGGGTCCTATAAGCTGTAAGGTTAAATACGCACCTACATTCTCCGGATTACCTTTCGGTGTATCCAACACATCGCTGTTGCAAGCTGTCAGGGATAGTGCAGCGAAACCCACTATTCCTCCAATTAAAGTTTTGATTCTCATACTGTACATTATTAATAATAAATGTTGACTTAAATTATTCTATAATTGAATGAATCTGTTCCAGATTGGCGGAAGCCGCCTCGACTCCCATAGCCTGAGCCTTGTTCATCTGAGCCAAGGCTGTCTCTGCATCACCTTGCAGCATTGCCAGAATTCCACGTGCCACTGCAGCTTCCCCGCTGTCTCCGGCTTTCACCAGATATTTTGATGCCTGAAGCGTATCGCCGCGCTGAAGAGCCGAATTGGCAGCATTAAGATTTGCGGTCTCATCCTCAGGGTACATACGGACAGCCGTGTCGAACACATCGTTGTAGGCATCGCTTCCCGGCTCAAAGGTCTGAGCAACGTTAAACATTTCCTGCAGGCTGAGCTTCTGCGGCTGAGTTCCGATCAGCGACTTGGCTTCGTCCAGATTGAATGACCGTACCGTATACTCTACCCGATAGTCTGTACGGCGCAAGGTGGGATAACAGTCGGTCAGCAAGGTGCGGTATGCTCCCGGGTAGGTGCTCTTAATTTTCCATTCACGAGAGTCCGGATTATCCGCAAAGTCAGAAGAGGTGACGATGGCAAGAATGCCCTCTTTCTCAGGAAGATTGCTGCGAACCAGGAAATCCTTCAGGCCCTCCCAGTTTTCAGCCTCATAGGCGGTAGTTACAGCATATTCCGCTCCGCCGGACAGGGTCCTGATATAATTCGCCACGGATTCAGTGCGGTCTTTGGCGAGTCGCTCGTTGACCTGATACTTACCTTCCGGGGAAGCATAGCCTTTAAGTTTTATGCCGGTAATCGTGACATCGTCGTCACTCTGCACGAGTGCGATGGTATTGAGGATTTTTTGCAGTTCCTCACGATTGTTGAGATAGTTCTCATCAATATAAGTCTTTGATACGTGGAAGGTTACATAGGCCTGTCCGGATTCGCTCCTCTCCTTTACGGCTTCTGCCTTGGGAACGATGTATGCGAATACCGGCCTGAATTCCGGCTTCTCCACCGGGACTTCGTAGCGGTCCAGCTGGCTTCTGTCACCTGATAGGATCGTCCGGGTACATCCACAGAGGTCTTCGTTCAGAACAAGTTCCGAATTGTCCATCCATTCCTCATAAGGTCTGGTGACAACATAATGTAAAGATTGGGTCTTGGAAGCCCTGTAAATCCTATTCTCGGAGGCACTCTCCGCTGCCGAAGCATTCCGTTGATGGCGTATGTACTGATTTCTGCCCAGAATCTGAATTTGCGGAAGCGAAATGCTGATAGCGTCTTTTTCAACCACCGGGGTAAGAATGATCGTACGGTTGGACTTGACATCCCATTTTCCATCTGTCGGTTCAATGTCCATCGATACGACCAGCTTGTCTTCGACTCTCCCGATATTCACATTGGACACGGAAGCGTCCCCACGCAATATCTGCTGAGCGCTTGCAGAGTATGAACCGCAAGCCAATATTAGCATTGTTATATAGTGTACTCTTTTCATATTCGATATTGCTTAAAAGATATAGACAAGATTAAGGGCTGCCTTTGTCGGACCGACATAATGGTGTTCTTTGTCATTATCCACCTCGCTTCCGCAATTCACACATTGATATTTGCGGTTACGGGTGTAAGCATAGCCGAATCCGGCCTCGATTTCCAGGTTCCAGTGCTTGTCGAGCATCCACGTATAGCCGTAAGCCAGACCAGCTCCGATCAGCCAGCCTTCGAAGCGATAATCCTTCAGCTGGGAGAAGTCCGTTCCCAAGAACTCGAAGTCGGTATCGATATTTCCGATGTTATACTGTCCCCCGTGAAGATGGAATCCGAAAAAATGTCCTCCCATCTTTTCGCAGAGCCAATAGCGGAGTTCAGGCTGAACGAGCCAGTGCTTCCATTTCATATTATCGGAAAATGTCCACGGATTATATCCTCCGGACACGTCCAGCGTCCATTTCGGAGCAAGGGCCACCTCCACTCCCAGATTGGGCGTGGCTGTTGACAAATAGAGAGCATTGGTCTTGACCGCAATATCCTGCGCGAAAACCTTAGCTGACGATAGCCCCATAAGAAGGACGATAATTCTTATTGTCCACTTCAGTTTCATATTATCTGTTATATTTATAATCACTTTATCTTGAAGAAAAATTCCGCCGATGGAGGACCATATACCGGCATATCATATATGGCCAGTCATCACTTATGGGCACAATAAAATCCCTTACCGCTACAAACGGCAAGGGTATGATAAAAACAAGTAAGCTTTGGATAAATTTCGTTTTTCATAGCGGCAAAGGTATGGACTGAAATCCAAAGCCGCCGTGTCTTTTTAGGCCTTGTTATGAAATCGGTGGGCCTTTTTAAGCCTTAAGCAGGCTGAAAATACCCTGATTTTACTTTGAATACGGGCGGTACGGCTGGCCGGATTTGACCAGGGAATCATAGAAATTGATTTCTTCTTCCGGCAGGTCGCCGTAGTCCGGCAGCGAGCGGGCCATTTGGACAAGGGTGGTATAATATTGCCTCCTCTGATTTTCGGCAAACGAATAGAAACTTTGCCAATTGTCATCAGTGACGAAACGACCTAACCACATCTCTCCCATTGCTTTGCACTCCCTATAGAAGTATCCGGCATCACGCAGTCCGAAGGCCCTGTATGGATCACGGCTGATGATATCGTTATAGGCAGTGTAGAGCGAGTCCAGCGACCGCGCCGCATCGCGCCTGACAATGCGGTCCCCCAGTTCCAAGGTCATAATGTTTCTGAGAGAATCAGCTCTGGCAGCCCTGTCCTGGCCGAATGTCAGATAAGAACTCATACTGAGATGCGGCACATTGTCGGTGGGCACGCCCTCGCGTTTACAGGCCTTTTCAAAAGAATGTTCTGCCTTTTCGATTTCAGAGACAAATTCAATTCCTCCCAAAACAGGCGGAAGTATAAAGCTCGCGGCAAGCCCGAGCAGAACCAGAATGACCACCCAAACATTGGCCGCACGGCCGGCTTTGATGGCGCGGACGATCGACTCTGAAGACGGATAGCGGCGGCGCGGGTTCTGATTTGTGCACTTGTGCCAGATTAGAGAATATCTGCGTGGAAACAGCAGTCTGATGATTTTACCGAGAGAATAAATGTCGCTTCGGGCATCGACTCTTCCCCGCCCCGACAGGAGTTCAGGCGAAGCATAGTCGGGCGTGCATCCCAGATTCTTGACGAGGAAATGCACTTCGTCGTCGCTCAACCCGAAATCAATGAGCTTGAGGTTATCTTCGCCTCCCCAACCGATGATAATGTTATCCGGTTTAAGATCGTTGTGAACTATGCCGCAGCGGTGAAGATAGCCGACTGCCGAGAGAAGCTGCAGCAATATCCTCTTCTTGGATTTCGTGCCCGGATTCTCGCTGAGGTATTCGTCCAGACTCTTGCCTTCCACATATTTCATCACCAGACAAGGTCCGAGAGGCGGAATGTTCTCGAATGTAAATGCTGAGACTATATTGGGGTGATCCAGCCCGAAAGAGATTTCATATTCCCGCTTGAGGATGTTCAGATACTCAGTACTACCGGATTTGGGAGTTTTAAGCAGGAAATATTTTCCAGCCCTTCTGGCGCGAAATGTATCTGCATACACACCTCTGTGCAGCAGGACGAAATCTTCATACGCGTCACGCACATTCCAATCAGCGTCTGTCTGAAACATCTCAGATTCCGACGTCGTCTGATTTTTAAAAGCATTTATCGACATACTCAGCAAAAGTAATGGTAATTTTCATTACGTGCAAACAAAGGCATAAAAAGGCCTGGTCTATAAAAATAATATTAGCTACCTTTGCCGTCTGATGAGAGTCAAAATAAATAAACCCGAAATAGCGGCACTGCGCCTGGCAGCCGAAGACAAGTTCGGATGCCCCCTGCGCGCGCCGCGGCACTTTACCGCGTTATCCTTTGAAATAGAGGAAACTACGAAAGAATATCTGTCAGAGACGACACTCCAGAGGCTCTGGCAGTACAAGGCCGGATATCCCACCGCCGCAATACAAACCCTCAATGTACTCTGTCATTATCTGGGAATTTCCGACTGGGAGGCATTCTGCAGCAGTATTAATGACTCATCAGGAATCGAGTCACAAATGCGTTCCAATGACGGAATCGACATCGATTCTCTCAAGGCAGGCACCCGCATCCGCTTCGGCTGGCTTCCTGACAGACTTTGTGTCGTCAAATATCTGGGAGACCACCGTTTCGAGGCTGTCGAGACGCATAATTCCAAATTGTGCGTCGGCGACACTTTCACCTGCATCAATATGCAGAAAGGCCGCGAGATGTGCCTGGACCGTCTGAAGAGGAAAGGGCAACCCGAAATGAGCTATGTCATCGGCACGCGCAACGGACTCACCTCTCTCGAAATCGTCAACGACTGTATTACCCTCCTTCCCCTCAAAAAAAGCAGAAAAACTAAACCGGCCGCCCAGGCGGGGCGACCGGTTATATCCAAATAGCTGAAATCCTGCCAGCTAGTTCTGATGTGCAGACCTCAGTAAGTCGAGGACGACCTTGACGGGATTGAAAGTCTCGACGGGAACTTCGACGAACTTGGTGTTCCAGTCGCTCATCGCACCGTTCCAGAGGCCCGGGAGTTCGAGGGCCTTCAGCGGACGGCCCTGGTAGCTCTTCGAGCTGATGAAACCGGTCTCCTCATCCACGAACTCATCGAGATTGAACTTGTTCCCCTGATAGTCGCGCAGGCAGCAGACGAGGTCCACAGGATTGAAATGCGTGGACTGCTTCAGCGCCTGCTGAGCTGAAGGGTCTTCCGGATTTATCTGGCTGCCTTCGAGAATCTGTAGCGAAGTGCTGCCGTCCTTAGCCTCGATGATGAACGGGCCGCCGCCCGGCTCGCCCTGGTTGCGCACCATACCGCAGACGCGGATAGGACGGTTAAGTTTCTTACGGATAGCCTGAACACGCTCCTTGCAGTTTTTGACCTTCGGAAGCTTGATACAGAGTTCCTTGAGAAGGAATTCCTCAATCTCGTTACACAGTTCCTGGCACTCGTCGGTTGCGCAGTAGTCCTCCTCAAGATTGTTGAATCCCGGAATATAGGGATACGGCTGAGGGTTCACGATAGCGCCCGAGGCGATGTCCAGATCGTGGAGATAACCGAAAATGATGTCACGAAGCTCGAGAGCCTTGCCGATCAGGACCTTCTTGTAGCGGGCCGTGAGAGGCAGCAGACGCTCCACCGCGACATTGTCTATGTTCTTGATAGTCACCAGTTCCTGCTCCACGGCATTCAGATTGTGGATCAGCGCGCCGTGACCGCCCGGACGGAAGAGAAGCGAACCATCTTCCTTGCGGAATGGACGGCCGTCGGGAGTGACGGCGATGGTGTCGGTGGATTTGCACTGATAGGAGAAACTGACATTATACTTTACGCCATAACGCTTTTCATATACGTCCCTGACATAATCTAAAGCCTCCTCGAAGAGAGGACGATGGTCCTCGGAAATGGTCAGGTGAAGATTCACGCTACCGTCGGCATTGCGCATATAAGCCTGTCCCTCAACGAGATGCTCAGCAAGAGCGGTACGAACCTCCCCGCTCGGATAGCGGTGAAACTTGAGCACGCCCTTAGGCTTGGCACCGTAGTTCAGACCGTCCGGAGAGAGGAGGACCTGTGCGGGATCGGCTGTACCATCGAAAATCTGCGGCGTGTAGAATGCGAATTTCGTGATGTTCTCATTAAGGGTGCGAGTGGCGTCATTGGGCGTCTCGAGCCCGGCGAAAATATCCTTGAACATTCGCGACGCCGCGCCCGAAGCGGGCACGAACTTGCAGCGTCCGGCGACTTCGGCGGACTCGGCGTATGCTACAGCCTCGTCCGATTCAGCCTCACTGAGACGCTCCACGCCGTGACCTGCAGTGGCAGGAGCGACAATCTTAAGCCAGGGAAAACCCTTGGAAAAACGCTCTACCTGAGCGGAAACCGTGTCGACAGAAGAGCCGTAATTCTCTATCTGTCTGATGTCATCTGATTTAAGCATAGGAAGTTATAATTGTGGTTAGTCTATAAAGAATTCTCTTCTGTAATGGTAATCCGCGCGCAGCTGCTCGAAATGGTCGGGTGCGCAGCGGAAGAGGAAATCGTCCGTGAATATCGGATAGTTATACTGCATCATCGAGGCGACCTCGCCCTGACTCTTGCCACGGAAATCGAGTTTCACGGCTTCGAGTTCCTTGATTTCCGCGTTCGGAAAGAAGCCGTAGAGAGGTTCAATCTTGAAGTATCGTGCTACAGAGCGTACTGCAGCGGTGGTTCCGTTCTGCTTGCCCTGATAGGAATAGCCGGCGATGTGCGGAGTCGCGATGTCAACCATTTCGATAAGTTCAGGGTCCGGATGCGGCTCGTTGTTCCAGGTGTCGACGATAATGGCCGAGAGCTTCGGCCGTGCGGCCTTAAGATCCTCATCCACCATCACTTCGCCGCGCGAGGAATTGATGAAGATGGCGCCTTCACGCATCTTCCGGAAGAAATCCGCGTCCGCCATCGCGCGGGATGTCTCATTCAGCGGAACGTGCAATGTGACCACGTCCGACTTCGCGAGCAGGTAGTCCAGATCGCAGAAGCACGAAGGTCCTTCGGCCTCGGCGCGCGGAGGGTCGTTTTTCAGCACACTGAAGCCGAGAGCGAGCGCCATCGTCTCGACCCTGCGCCCGACGTTGCCTACTCCGACAATGCCAAGTGTCTGACCGTCAAGCTTTAACCCCTTACGCGCAGCAACTCCGTAGAGCGCCGAGAATACATAGTTCATCACTCCGCCGGCGTTGCAGCCCGCAGCGTTCTGCACAAAAATTCCCGCCTGGCGGCAATAGTCCTGATCGATATGATCCATTCCTATCGTCGCGCTCGCGATCATTTTCACGGCCGTTCCGGCCAATAGAGCCTCGTTGCAATGGGTTCTGGTGCGGGTGATGAGCGCGTCAGCATCGATGAGGTCATCGTGTTTTATGTCCGGTCCGAAGATGTACTTCACCTCGGCATACGGCTCGAACACTCCGTGGATGAAAGGAATCGCACTATCTATAACTATCTTCATAACACTAAGTTGTCGTTCGGTTACCGGATGCTTGACGAATTATTTTTCGAACTCCACTTCAGCAAAGAACTGCGGAGTGTGGAAGTTCGGCTTCTCTGTACGGACAGGTGCCCAGGAGAGGTAATGAGGCTTGCTGAGGCCGTCACCGCACTTATAGAAATTGCAGCGGGCGTTCTTCAGCTCTGCCCAGGACTCATACTTGTCCATAAAGAGGGCCGTAATCGGTATCACGAGGGTGATGTGCCAATAGTTGTTCGGATCGGCAGGCCCCTGATCGTGACAGCAGCAGTGATGCTCCTCGCCGCCTTCCTCATCGTGATGGCAGCAGTGATGTTCCTCTCCGCCTTCCTCATCGTGATGGCAGCAGTGATGTTCCTCTCCGCCTTCCTCATCGTGATGGCAGCAGTGATGTTCCTCTCCGCCTTCCTCATCGTGATGGCAGCAGTGATGTTCCTCTCCGCCTTCCTCATCGTGATGGCAGCAGTGATGTTCCTCTCCGCCTTCCTCATCGTGATGATGACAGCAGTGATGTTCCTCTCCGCCCTCCTCATCGTGATGATGGCAGCAGTGATGTTCCTCGCCGCCTTCCTCATCGTGATGACAGCAGTGATGTTCCTCGCCGCCCTCCTCATCGTGATGATGGCAGCAGTGATGACGGTGCTCCCCTGCGACTATCTCGTCGAAAGGCTCATAACCTACTGAGGTATAAGCAAGTACCTGTTCATAAAGTTCCTCTGTGGCAGGAACCTTGAAGCCAGGAAGCTCGTGATAGCCGTTATGCATAACACCGATGCAGGAAGACTCGAAATTATAGTAGCGCCTTCCTTCGCCGTCCGGATCGAGGAAGAATTCCACGCAGGAATCTTTGTAGACATCCCCGCCGAAATTCACCTCGCGGGCGGCAGTACATTTCTCGAGCACATCGAAACGAAGCACGAGGTCGCTTCCGGTATGGAATGCACGGAGCACAACGCCGGGTTTGTATGGGGCCACGTCAGACCAGTTGCTGCAGTCCAGGGCCACAGGTTCACTCTTCGCTACCGCAAAGAGCAATGCGGCGGCATCATAAGGATCGATATCTATATGCTTGATTATCATAATGTAAAGGTTTTATCCAAGAAAACTCAGAAGGATACCGGCAGCTACGGCGGAGCCGATTACGCCTGCCACGTTAGGACCCATCGCGTGCATCAGAAGATGGTTGTTAGGGTTGAATTCGCGGCCTACGACTTCGGATACACGTGCACTGTCAGGCACGGCTGACACTCCGGCATTGCCGATAAGAGGATTGATCTTGCGGCCAGGCTTCAGGAAGAGGTTCCAGATCTTGATGAAGAGGACTCCGGAAGCTGTGGCGATCACGAAGGAGAGAAGACCGAGCACGAAAATCTTCACGGAATTGCCTGTGAGGAATTTGTCGGCCTGGGTGGATGCACCGACGGTAAGACCGATGAGAGTGGTCACAACGTCGATGAGCGGTCCGCGTGCGGTCTCAGCCAGACGTCTGGTCACTCCGCTTTCTTTCAGAAGGTTACCGAAGAAGAGCATACCGAGAAGCGGCAGACCTGAAGGAACGATGAGGGCTGTGAGAAGGAAACCGATGATAGGGAAGACGATCTTCTCTCTCTGGCTGACCTGACGAGGACGAGGCATCTCGATGAGACGCTCTTTCTTCGTGGTCAGAAGGAGCATAATAGGTTTCTGGATCACAGGCACGAGGGCCATATACGAGTAGGCGCACACTGCGATGGCGCCCATAAGGTCCGGGGCAAGTTTCGAGGAGAGGAAGATGGCGGTAGGACCGTCAGCACCTCCGATGATACCGATGGCACCGGCCTCGTTAGGAGCGAAGCCCATAGCCATAGCGAGAAGGTAGGCGCCGAAGATACCCATCTGGGCAGCCGCTCCGATGAGCATCAGGCGGGGCTGGGAGATGAGGGCCGAGAAGTCGGTCATAGCGCCGATTCCCAGGAAGATGAGCGGAGGATACCACCCCTGCTTAACTCCCTGATACAGAATATTCAGTACTGAACCGTCCTCGTACACGCCTATGGAAAGACCCGGAAACATCGGGATATTGCCGATGATCATACCGAATCCGATAGGTACGAGAAGAAGCGGTTCCCATTCCTTGACGATACCGAGGGTCACGAAGATGATACCTATGCATATCATCACGATATGCTGCCAGGTCATATTCGCGAAGGCGGTGTACTGCCAGAACTGGACGAGGCTGTCTATAATCTGGTCCATCAGGCAATAGTAACGATGTTAGCACCTTCCAGAATGGAATCACCCTTGGATACGTGAACGGCTGTGATCTTGCCGTCCTTAGGGGCCTGGATTTCGTTCTCCATCTTCATAGCCTCGAGTACGGCCACCTTCTGGCCTGCCTTTACAGTCTGGCCTACAGTCGCTGAAACCTCGATTATGACGCCCGGAAGAGGTGAGGTTACGACTTCACCTTCGCCGGAAGCCTGAGGGGCGGCTGCAGCAGGAGCTGCGGCCGGAGCCGGTGCAGCGGCCTGGGCTGCTGCAGGAGCAGGAGCGGCTGCTCCCTTAGGAGCGTTCTCGATCTCCACCTTATACTGGGTGCCGTTCACCTGTACGTCAGCTACATTGTTTTCGATTCCGTTGATGGTGACCTCATACTCGCCACCATTGATCTTGAATTTATATTGTGCCATTATTTTAAATTGTTATTCGTTTGATACACTTTACTTTTTAATCGGGTATTTTCTGAAACCCAGGGACTTGTCATTCCAGCCGCCGCTCTGCGGACGGATGGTGATGATGAAGGACTCGCTGTCGTGAACTCCGCCGCCGAGATACATATGCAGGGCAAGCGCGATGGCCGCCTCCACATCTGCATTGCTCTCAGCCTGCAGAGCCATAGCGATGGCCGCCGCGACTTCGCCGCTGCACTCCCCTTCCTTTCCGGCTTTCTTTCCGGCCTTCTTCCTGAGCTTCGGGAATTTGATCTGTCCGGAGAAGCATTTGCCGGAGAAATTGTAGATGATGAAGAGGATGATCAGAGCGCAGAAGACTACTGATACAGAGACGATTGTGAGAGTCACGCCGTGAGGGTCGGTCTCGGCGAGAACCATAGCCTTAGGTTTCTCCTCGGTCTTGCCGTTCACGACCCCGGGAGTCGGGTCAGAAGGTCTGATGTCATCGAAGACGATCTGTTTCGAATCGTTCGCGAACTTGCTGAGGGACTGTCCGGCAGGAAGGTCCGAAGGAACCTCGATGGAATCGATGACGGTGTGGCCGTCATTGCTCACGAGATAGAGAGTGGAGCCCGGCTTGAGGGTGAAATTCAGGTAGAAGGTACCGTCATCACCGCGGCCGGTGGCGTAGAAAAGGGTAACCTGACGCGGCTTGAGGCTGGTTCTCTTGTCCGAACCCGGAATCTGGCTCTTGGTCAGATTATTCAGGTCATCGGAGAAGTAGCAGCCACCGTAGTTCACGGTACCCTGCGATATGTTCATTACCTCCACCCAGGAGCTGTGCCTGCCGTAATCATCGACCACGGAAGACTCGTTATCGACCATTATCTCAGTGATCCTGAGGTCGATGACGTTCTGTGCGCAGAGCGACAGGAACGGGAAGAAGAGTAATGTAAGTATGTAAAAGACTCTTTTCATACCTGTCTACAGAGGGAGATTATCGTGTTTCTTGGCCGGCATCTCCTGACGCTTTCCGGCAAGAGTCTCGAGGGCTCTGCAGATGCGGAAGCGGGTGTTGCGAGGCTCGATCACATCCTCGATATAGCCCTTCTGGGCAGCCTGGTAAGGGTTGCAGAAGAGGTCGTTGTATTCCTTCTTTTTCTCCTCGGCAAGGGCGGCCTTCTTCTGAGGGTCGACCTCCGCCTTGAGCTCCTTGCCGTAAAGTACCTCCACGGCGCCTTCCGCTCCCATCACTGCGATATTGGCCGAAGGCCAGGCATAATTCACATCGCCTCTGAGCTGCTTGCAGCTCATCACGATGTGCGCGCCGCCGTAGGATTTGCGCAGGGTGACGGTGACTTTCGGGACTGTCGCCTCGCCGTAGGCGTAGAGCAGTTTCGCGCCGTTCGTGATGATGGCGCCGTACTCCTGCTGCGTGCCGCAGAGGAAGCCCGGAACGTCCACGAGGGTGACGAGAGGGATGTTGAACGCATCGCAGAAGCGCACGAAGCGGGCCGCCTTGCGGGATGCGTTGATGTCAAGTACGCCGGCGAGGACACCCGGCTGGTTGGCCACGATGCCGACGCTCCTGCCGTTCATATGCGCGAAGCCGACGATGATGTTCCTGGCGAAGTCCTTGTGAACCTCGAAGAAGTCAGCGTCGTCCACGATGGCGCGGATCACGCCGTACATATCGTAGGACTTGTTTGGATTGTCCGGAATAATCTGATTCAGACTGTCTTCCGTGCGGGAGACAGGATCATTCGTCGGAACTGCCGGAGCCTCGGACATATTGTTCTGAGGCAGGAAGGAGAGGAGCTTCTTTATGGTGGCTATGCCCTCGGCCTCGTCGGCCGCAGCGAAATGAGCCACGCCGCTCTTGCTGGCGTGCACTGAGGCTCCGCCGAGCTTCTCCTGCGTAACGTCCTCACCTGTAACGCTTTTCACTACGCTCGGGCCTGTGAGGAACATATAGGATGTGTCACGGACCATAAGGGTGAAATCGGTGAGAGCCGGGGAATAGACAGCTCCACCGGCGCAAGGACCGAAGATTCCGCTGATCTGAGGCACCACGCCGGAAGCGAGGATATTGCGCTCGAAGATCTCGCCGTAGCCGGCCAATGCGTCAATTCCCTCCTGGATTCTGGCGCCGCCGGAATCATTCAGGCCTATGACCGGAGCGCCGACGCGCACCGCCATATCCATCACCTTGCAGATTTTTTCGGACATCGTTTTGGAAAGAGATCCGCCGCTGACCGTGAAGTCCTGGGCGAATACATAGACGAGTCTGCCGTCTATGGTTCCCTGACCGGTGACTACACCGTCACCGTCAAAGTGCTGGGCGTCCATACCGAAGTTCGTGCAGCGATGCTGAACGAAAGCATCATACTCTTCGAAACTGCCGGGGTCAAGCAGCATCGAAAGACGCTCGCGTGCTGTAAGTTTGTTTTTTTTGTGCTGGGCATCGATCCGGCTCTGGCCGCCACCGAGCATTGCGGAGCTGCGGCGCTCTACCAGCTGCTGGATTTTTTCCTCTTGAATACTCATATTGTTCTTTTATAGTTACAATTTTCAAAGATAGGAATTTTTCGCGTCTTCACCCTCAAAATTCTTGCCTTATCCGGGCCCGGACGCTACATTAAAACGATAGACGGATACAAAAAAAGGGACCAGTCTGCAAACCAGTCCCTCATAGTATTTCCGCCGTCTTAAGTCTACTCTGCAGGAGCAAGGGTAGTGTAGACGTTAGTTACATCCTCATCCTCCTCGAGAAGGTCGGTGAGTTTGTCGAGAGTAGCCCTCTGCTCAGGGGTTACGGTCTTGAGATCCACGTTAGGGATTCTCTCGAAACCTCCGGAAACGAGCTCGTAGCCGTTCTCCTCGATGTACTTCTGGATGGCGCCGTAAGACTCATAGCTGCCGTAGATGCAGATGGTCTTGGTCTCGTTGTCGTCGTCATCGACCTCGATCTGCTCGAACACCTCGTCTGCGCCATAGTCGATAAGCTCGAGTTCGAGCTCCTCAACGTCGATAGGCTTGTCCTCCTTGATGCGGAAAACGCACTTGTGGTCGAACATAAAGCTTACGGAGCCGCTGGTACCGAGGCTGCCGCCGCACTTGGTGAAGTAGCTGCGGACATTTGCGACGGTGCGGGTGTTGTTATCTGTAGCGGCCTCCACAAGGTATGCTATACCGTAAGGACCGTAGCCTTCATACACGAGTTCCTTGAAGTCGCCGAGAGTCTTGTCTGTGGCCTTCTTGATGGCGCGCTCGATGTTCTCCTTAGGCATCTGCTCGGAACGGGCCTCTGCCATAAGGGCGCGGAGACGAGGGTTGCCGGTTACATCCGGGCCGCCCATCTTTACTGCGATAGTGATTTCCTTACCAAGTTTGGTAAAAACGCGGGCCATATGGCCCCATCTCTTCATTTTTCTTTCCTTACGGAACTCAAATGCTCTTCCCATAGACTACTCGGCTTCGATTCTTGAGATGTATTTGTCAATGTCATAGCCCTCTACAGACTGAGGATACTGATCCTTGATGGTATTGTAGCAGGAGAGAGCCTTGTCCTTCTGACCGAGAGCCTCGTAAGCGATACCGGCCTTGAGAAGGTATGTGGCGGCGAAGATGTTGTCTGCCTGGGCTGCAGCCTTCTCGAAATATGTAACGGCTGTCTTATAGTCCTCCAGACCTACATAAGCGTCACCGATGCAGGCTGTGGCACGACCCATAAGGATGGCGTCCTTGCCCTTATACTTCTTCAGATAAGAGATAGCCTCATCGTAGTTGCCGAGCTGGAGCTCGCAGACGCCTGCGTAGAAATACACAGCCTTGCCGGCCTTGGTGCCGTACTCGTCAGCGATATCCTTGAAACCGAGATTGTTGCCGTCACCGTTCAGGGCGATTTCGAACTCACCTGCAGCGAAGGAGTTCTCGGCCGGGAACATCTGCTCCATAGCCTCAGCCTGCTTAGGCTTCGATACCCACTGGTTATAAGCTAAAATTCCGAGTCCGATCACAAGCACTGCGATGACTACGCCGTAGATGATTTTCTTGTTCTCATCCATAAAACGGTTGGCTACAGACACTTTCTCGGAGATATTCTCCTGGCGCTGAGCCTCCTCTTTCTTAAGATTCATTTCTGACATATCGTATAAATTTTAATATTTTCCGAGCATATTCGTAATAACCGACAAAAGTATAAATTTTTGTGCAATCCTGCAATTTTTGAGCTAACTTTGCACGTATGCGCACTGCGCATTTATAATTTGACAGCCGCAAGCGTTTCATCGGAACCTCTGCGCGCAAACAGACAGACGAATGCCGACACTCGAGAAAATAGTCATAAGCGACTTCCGCAACATCGCCCTGCAGGAACTGGAATTCTCCCCCAAAATCAATTGTATTTCAGGGGATAACGGCTCAGGCAAGACGAATCTGCTCGAAGCCGTCCACTGCCTGTCTATGACCAAGAGCTTCACCACCGTCAGCGAAAAATTCAACTACCGTTACGGCACCCGCAGCTACGCCATCTCAGGTATGTATCTGATGGAGAGTGGATTACACTCCAAATTCTCGCTTCAGAGCGAGGAAGGCGGCGAGAAGAAGCTCAAGAGGGACGAAAAACCCTACGCGCGCATCTCGGAGCATCTCGGCGTGCTTCCGATAGTCACCGTCTCTCCTTCCGACGTCACGATGGTCAGCGAGAGCGGCGAGGAGCGCAGACGCTTCGCCAACGCCGTTCTGTCACAATTGGACAGGGATTACCTGTCCAATATGCAGCAATATAACCGCATCCTGCAGCAAAGAAACCGCCTGCTCAAGGCGCAATACGTTGACACTGAGCTGCTGGGCGCGTTCGATGCGGGTCTTGCGAAGCTCGCGGAGCCGATAAGCGCCCGACGCAGGGAGTTTGCCGAAGCGCTCCGCCCCACGGTTCAGAAGTTCTACACCCAGCTCTCGGGCGGACGCGAAGAGGTGTCGCTGAGCTACCGCTCCGACCTTGACAAGACTTCCGCCGAAGAGCTCTTCGCGGCCTCGCGCGAGAGAGACGTCGTCCTGCACTACACCTCCGCAGGCATCCAGAGGGACGATTTCGTCTTCACGCTGAACGGCCATCCGATACGCCGCTGCGGCTCCCAGGGCCAGCAGAAATCTTTTCTGGTCTCACTGAAGTTCGCCCAATACGAACTGATGAAGTCCCGCTGCGGTTTCGCTCCGCTCCTGCTGCTCGACGACCTCTTCGACAAGCTGGATATGAGCCGCGTGGCTAACCTCCTCGAGATGGTCGCGAGCTCCGACTTCGGCCAGATCTTCCTGACTGACAGCAACAAAGTCCGCATCGCCGGCATCGTCGACTCGCTCACCTCCGAGCGCGCCTACTTCGAATGCTCGCAAGGCGTTTTCACCAAAGTCTGACCGGCCGCTGACGCGTCCAATCCCGTAACGTCCTCTATGCCTGAAACCAGCCGCATACACCGCAAGAAGCCTCTTTCAATGGAAGAGGTCGTGGATTTGTTCATCAGAGACCTCAAACTGAGCACGGGCCTCAACACCCAGTGCGTCTTCCGGGCCTGGGACGATGCCTCGGGAGCCGGGAGATACACCATCCGGCGTTTTTTCAGGGGCGGAAAACTTTACATAACGCTCAATTCCTCCGCCGTCAGAAGTATGCTCTTCCTCCAGAGGGCGGCTCTCGCGGACAAGATAAACATCCTGCTGAACCAGGATCCCCTCTTCACGAAGGACGACAGGAAAGCCTCCTATGTGGATGAAATCATATTGAAATAACAAAAAAAGCGGCCCCTGCGCGGAGCCGCTTTTCATATTGTCCTTCAATGGATTAGATCATAATCGCTGCGATGAGGGCGAGGATGGCGTAGAACTCAGGAAGGGCGGCGTAGATAATGGTGTTCACCATTACGTTGTGTCCCTGGCTGATGCCTACGATACCGTTGGCGCATACCTGACCCTGACGGATACCGGAGATGAGGCAGACTACACCCACACCGAGGCCCACGCAGAAATAGAGAGGGCCGTTTGCGGCGATGTCACGGCTGAGCCAGAGCACGAAGGCGATGAAGCCGTACAGACCCTGGGTGGCAGGAATCGCCGAAAGAATCATATACTGGGAAGACTGCTCAGGATTCTTCTTGAGAGCGCCTTCTGCAGCATTACCTGCGATAGTAGTTCCGAATGCTGAACCGATGCCTGCAAGGGCGAACATCAGTCCAAGACCGAGATAAGCTAAAACTGCATTTAACATAATGAATTGATTTTTATTGTTTTATTATTTTTTCAAAGGATTGTACTTAGCTCCCCTGCCCTCATAGCCCGAGTTCTTGAAGAACTCCAGGAAGTTCAGTCGGAGAGGATGGACGAATGCGCCCAGACAACTCATCGCCAGGTTCAGGACGTGGCCGATGATGAGGATGATGACGAACGGAATCCACTGCCAGGTCGGGTCTTCGCCCTTCACCATATTCGCCATAAGGTTGAAGGTGGCGCCGAGCATACCGCCGGAGAGGCCCAGAGCATAGAGTCGGATGTAACTGAGTACATCGCTCATAAGTCCCGAAACCGTCTGATAGGTGTCCCAGACTCCCAGACCGATATTGACGAGAGGATTGCGTCCCCATTTGTTGAAGACGAAGATACCCAGTGCGGATACGGCCGCTATGCCGATCACGATCCACTTGATGGCGGACTCGGAAAGCACTCCGAACATAGCTACGCAGGCCACGATCACAGCACCCACGATGAGGATGGTCCAGCCGAGGGTGGACAGGCTGTTCTTGAATCCGTCGCGGCGTATGGACCATATGGTCTTCACTATCATCGCGAGACTCACGTGCAGGATACCGATTACCACAGCTATCACCATCTGCAGGGAATAGTGTGCGGCGCCTTCCGGGATAGTCGCCACTGCGGCGTCGCCCTTGAACCACTGCACTCCTGCATCGGTGAACGCCAGTTCTCCGGTGAGGATTATGGATTTGTACCACTCAGGTATCCAGCTGACCTCATAGAGGCTCACGCCGAAGAAACCGCCCATCACAAGGCCTGCCAGCACAGTTCCGCAACCCAGGATGGTCACGAGGGAATGCATTTTGGCAAGACTGCCGCTGCTCTTCTTGAGAGCCTGGCCTATTATGATGAGAAGGATTCCGTAGCCGGCGTCTCCCATACACATCGAGAAGAAGAGCAGGAAGAATATGCTGAGGAATACCGTAGGGTCGAATTCATTGTAGACAGGAAGTCCGTACATACTCGTAAGGACCTCGAAAGGACGGCTGAAGCGGTTGTTCTTCAGCTGGATAGGAGGATTGTCATCCACGCTTGCAGCTTCGGCGAGATAGTAGACGTCCATCGCGTCGAATTCAGCCTTGAGCCTTTCGTCCTCCTCCACCGGAGCGAAGCCGGTGAACTGGGTGATATACCCTTCCGCTGCGCTGCCGCGCGTCTGGGAGGCCAGATATATCTCGAGTTCGGAAAGGATGGACTGATACTGCTCGCGCATTGCAGGGATGTCCTGCTTGAGCTTGCGGAGCTCCTCCGCCCTCTTCTGAAGGTCAGAGGCGAGAGAGGCCAGCATTGCACGGGCCTGGGCGGCGGAGCCGAGAGGACGTGCACATTCAGCTGCCGGGAAAGAGTAATCTGCTGAATCGCTTATGGTTACGAAGTAGACTCTGCCTGCGGCGGTAGAGATCTTCTCGAGTGGACAGAGATTCTCCCAGGCCGGATCGAAGCTCTTTTCGGAAACTGCGTAGAAACGGAAGGTGCAGCCGGACTTTCTTTCGAAAGCCTCCACGGAAGCGAGGTCGAAGTCGCCCCACGGCTCGCGCAGGGAGAGTTCCTTCTTCCAACAGTCGATCTTCTCCTGAATGGCGGCATATTCCGGATCCCTGGAGAAGTCCTCCTTCTCGAGCCAGGCTATCTTTTTCTTAAGCTCATCGGAGCGGCTCAGCAGCTGGGCGGAATGCTCATCCACAGGTCTGGAGGAACGGGAAATATCCACCACGCCGGTCTCCGCAAGCTTTTCGAGGAATCCTTCAGAGGCTGAACTCAGCAGGATGAAGGAGTATTTGGTCATTTTGTCTATCATACCTGCTCCTCCTCTTCCTCTGCGGCGTGACGTGTCTTGACGATCTTCGAAGAAGCCTTGCTCAGGTTTTCCTCGTCTTCCATAAACCGCTTGATTTTTCTTATAGCTTCCTGATAGCCAGGAATCTGCACTTTCTCGTACAGATTCACCTTCTGCGTCGTCTTCTTGCGGTTGAAGTCAAGAATGCGACGCTTTTCGGCATAGACCTCAGACTCGATTCCCAGACGGCTCAGGTCCTTCAGAACGGCCACTCCGTCAGGATACCACGCCGGCTTGACGAAAGCGTTGAAAGGCTTGATTTCATAGTGGATTTCCTTGAGTTCCGGGGTTCTGACGCCCGCCACCTTGACCGTGACGAGGTCCACATCGGTGATGCTTATCAGACCCGGCTCGAACTCGTTCCACAGGGCCGCGAGGTAATCGTATTTCTTCAGCTGCGCCTCAAGTTCCTCAATAAGCAGCTCGGACTGTTTCTTCGCGGCAAGCACGCTGGCGCGCAGGGCGGACTCCTTGTTCTTCAGGGTAGGGAGAGCCGTCGTGCGAACCTTCAGCTGCTTCTGCATCTGATTCAGCGAGGTCTTATTATACTGGAATTTTATAGCCATAGCTTAATCCTTGACTGGCCAATATTTGTCGATGAACACCTGCTTGATGCCGGTTTCTGCTTTGGAGAAGTACTTTGCGAAAAGCTCCCAGGCGGTGTCGAGCATCTCGTTTATGGTGATGTTCACATCGATGGAAAGCAGACGTGTGGCGTACTCCTTGGCATATTTGAGGCAACGCTGGTCATAATCCGAAAGGTCGAAACCGTTCTCCAGTTTCGTCTTGGCGTTCTGGGCGTCGGCATACAGACGCACGCCGGCGTTCATCACCTGGCTGTGGTCCTCGCGGGTCTTCTTGCCCTGAACGTGCTGTTTGAGTCGGGAAAGGGAACGGAACGGATCCACGATGACCTTTCCGGAATCTGAATCGGCACGCAGGAAGAGCTGACCCTCAGTGATGTATCCGGTATTGTCCGGGATGGCGTGAGTGATGTCTCCGTCATTCAGGGTGGTCACCGCGATGATGGTGATGGAACCGCCGTCAGGCAGCTGTACGGCCTTTTCGTAGATCTTGGCGAGGTCCGAATAGAGGGAACCAGGCATAGAGTCCTTCGAAGGAATCTGGTCCATACGGTTCGACACGATGGAGAGGGCGTCCGCATAAAGCGTCATATCTGTGAGCAGCACGAGAACCTTCTCGTTCTTGTCCACGGCGAAATATTCGGCCGCGCAGAGAGCCATATCCGGAACGAGGATGCGCTCTAGAGGAGGTTCCTCGGTGGTGTTTACGAAGAATACGATCTTATCCAGAGCGCCGGCATTCTCGAAAGTCTGACGATAATAGAGGTAATCGTCATTCGAAAGGCCCATTCCGCCGAGAATGATCTTGTCCACATCGGCGCGGAGGGCCACATCGGCCATAACCTTGTTATAAGGCTGGTCAGGGTCGGCGAAGAAAGGAATCTTCTGACCGGAAACCAGGGTGTTGTTAAGGTCGATGCCGGCGATGCCTGTAGGGATGATTTCTGAAGGCTGACGGCGCTTGTACGGATTGACCGAAGGTCCGCCGACTTCACGCACATCGCCCTCTATCTCCGGGCCTCCGTCGATAGGATGGCCGTAGGCGTTGAAGATACGTCCGCTGAGCTGGTCGCTGACCTTCAGAGTCGGAGGTACGCCGGTGAATGCCACCTCGGCGTTCGTTGGAATGCCTTCAGTGCCGGCAAACACCTGGAGAGTCACCTTGTCGCTCTTGGCCT
>CAVCSJ010000008.1:0-27430 GCA_963604895.1 bacterium | reverse complement strand
AAATATAGGCTCTTTCTTGCAAGTTTCATAATTTTCCGATATTTTTGTTCTCCTATTGAAAGAACGACAAGATGTACAGACGAGTTTTGCTCAAACTGAGCGGGGAAAGCCTGGGCGGCCCTACAGGAAAAGGCCTGGATGAAAACAGTATGAACGTCTACGCCCGCGAAATCGCGAATGCGGTCAGGGCGGGACTTCAGGTAGCCATCGTGAACGGCGGAGGCAACATCTTCCGCGGTCTGCAGGGCGTCGGAAAGGGCTTCGACCGCGTGAACGGCGACAAGATGGGTATGCTCGCCACCGTCATCAACTCCCTCGGACTCGCGATGGCGCTTCGTTCCCAGGGCATTGAGGCTGAAGTGTTTACCGCCACCCCGATGGAGCCTATAGCCCGCTATTACGTGCGCGAGCACGCGGTGAAGGTGCTTGAAGAAGGCGGAGTCGCACTCATCGCCGGCGGCACCGGAAACCCGTACTTCACCACCGACTCCGGAGCAGCCCTGCGCGCACTCGAAATCGGAGCAGACGCACTTCTGAAGGGCACCCGCGTGGACGGAGTCTACACCGCTGACCCCGAGAAAGACCCGACAGCCGTCAAATACGACGAACTGACCTTCGCAAAGGCGCTCGCCGACCATCTTAAAGTAATGGACAGCACCGCATTCGCCCTGTGCGAAGCGGGCAATATGCCGATCATCGTCTTCGATATGAACCGCGAAGGCAACCTGACCGCCCTGCTCAGGGGCGAGAAGGTCGGAACCCTCGTGCACGTTTAGGCGGCCTCACGGCCATAGTTTTACGGCCTGACGGCCGATATTAGAGCGGCCGCCGCTGCGGCCAATGCAGGAACAAACACATAAAGAATAATATTATGCTGACAGACAGGGCAAAAGAAATCGTCGAAGCTGCAAACAGCAAGATGCTTGACGCAGTTTCCTTCCTCGAGGAGGACCTCAAGACCTACCGCGTAGGCAAGGCCAATCCGGCCATTTTCAACAATGTGACAGTGGACTACTACGGATGTCCGACACCGCTTCCGAATATGTCTTCCGTCTCCACGCCGGATGCGAGAACCATCGTCATCCAGCCTTGGGAGAAAAATATGATCGGCAAGATGGAGAAAGCCATCCTGGACGCCAACCTCGGATTCACACCTTCTAATAATGGAGAAGTGATCCGCTGCGTCGTTCCGCCGCTCACCGAGGACCGCAGAAAGGAACTCATCAAGAAGGCCAAGGCCGCAGGCGAGAGTGCCAAAGTGGGTATCCGCAATGCACGCCGCGACGCCATCGACCTCCTGAAGAAGGCCCAGAAGAACGAGGGTCTCTCCGAGGATGCCGAAAAAGAGGCTGAGGAAGAGGTTCAGAAAGTGACCGACAAGAACATCAAGGCCATTGATGACCTTACCGGCGCCAAGGAAAAGGAGATAATGACCGTCTAGGCGGCTTATCCCCTACACAGCTGTTTGAAACAAACCTGATGTTCCCGGCCCGATTCCCACTGAGAAAAGAGCCGGGAACATCGTAAAATAAAACGTACTTATGAGCATAGACAGACTTACCCTGGTCACGGAGTCCTTCAGAAAGAGCCCCGTGGAAGCTGAATGTCCGGGAAAGAAAGCCTCCGAGTACTTCGGAGAACTGGTCTTCGACCGCGCCAAGATGCACAAATATCTGGACGCGGAAACCCTGAAGGCCCTTCTGGACTGTATCGACAACGGTCGTCCCCTCGACCGCAAGACCGCCGACGGAGTTGCCGCAGGAATGAAAACCTGGGCTCTTGAACACGGTGTCACCCACACCACGCACTGGTTTCAGCCACTCACCGAAGGAACTGCAGAAAAGCACGATTCCCTCATAGATTATGACGGAAAAGGCGGTGTAATCGAACAGTTCGACGGCAAATCCCTTGTCCAGCAGGAGCCTGACGCATCATCCTTCCCGAGCGGCGGCATCAGGGCCACATTCGAGGCCCGCGGCTATACCGCCTGGGACCCTACTTCCCCTGTCTTCATCCAGGATGACACGCTCTGTATTCCTACCGTCTTCATCTCCTACACCGGAGAGGCCCTCGACTACAAGGCTCCTCTGAAGAAGGCCCTCAAGGCGGTTTCAGACGCTGCGGTTCCTATCTGCCGGCTCTTCGACCCTACTGTCAAGCACGTATATTCCTATCTGGGCTGGGAGCAGGAATATTTCCTCGTGGACGAAAGCCTCTATGCGAACAGGCCTGACCTTATGATCACCGGCCGCACGCTTATGGGCCACAATTCCTCCCGAAACCAGCAGCTCGACGACCATTACTTCGGAGCCATCCCTACCCGCGTGGCAGCCTTTATGCGCGACCTCGAAATCGCCGGCCACAGACTGGGAATTCCTCTGAAAACCAGACATAACGAAGTAGCTCCGAACCAGTTCGAGCTCGCCCCGATCTTCAGCGAGACCAACCTCGCCAACGACCAGAACCAGATTCTGATGAATCTGATGAACCGCATTGCCCGCAAGCACGGCTTCGTGGTACTCTTCCACGAGAAGCCGTTCGAAGGCGTGAACGGAAGCGGCAAGCACAACAACTGGTCCCTCGGTACCGACACAGGACGCCAGCTCCTGGCCCCGGGCAAGGACGCGAAGGGCAATCTTCTCTTCGTGACCTTCTTCGTAAACGTGCTTGCGGCCGTCCAGAAGCACAACGCCCTGCTGAAAGCCTCCATAGCGACAGCGACAAACGCACACAGACTCGGCGCCAACGAGGCCCCGCCTGCCATCATCTCCGCCTTCCTCGGCAAGACGATGACGGATGTCCTGCACAAGCTTCTCACAGTACCTTCCGACACTCCTATAGAAATAGCCGGCAAGAAGGGCAAGAACGTGGGCATCATCGAGATACCTGAAATCTTCGTGGACAATACGGACCGCAACCGTACATCACCGTTCGCCTTCACCGGAAACCGTTTCGAGTTCCGTGCAGTCGGCTCTTCGGCCAATTGCGCAGGCGCGATGACCACCCTCAATGCAGCGGTAGCTGAGCAGCTTACAGAATTCAAGGCCGCTGTAGACGAGAAGATGGCGGCCGGTGCGAAGATGAATATCGCCATAATGGATACCCTGAAGCCTATCATCGCTTCCATCATAGATGTAGTCTGCTTCGACGGAAACGGCTACGACGCAGAGTGGAAGAAGGAAGCCGTAAGACGCGGCCTGGACGTGAAGACCTGCGTGCCTGAAATGATAAGCGAATTTATGAGCCCAAGCTCCGTGAAGATGTTCACTTCCACCGGAGTATACACACTCAACGAACTTAAGGCCCGCAACGAGGTGAAGTGGGAGACCTACAGCAAGAAGGTGCAGATCGAATCCCGCGTGATGGCGCGTATGGCCATAAACCACATCTGCCCGGCGGCCCTCGAGTACAAGGCCAAACTGCTCAAGGAGCTTTCGGACAACAAGGCTGTCTTCGGCAATCTCGACGGCTGCACCACCGAGCTCGAAATGGTCAGCACGATCAATTCCTGCATCGAGGAGATTCACGAGAGGGTGAAGACAATGACAGCGGCCCGGGCCCGGGCCAATGCGATGACGAGCGAGTTCGAGAAGGCTATGGCCTACTACGAGGTGGCCGAGAGTCTCTATGCACTGAGAAAGCCTATCGACAATCTGGAAGAAATTGTAGACAATCGTCTCTGGCCGCTTCCAAAATACCGCGAATTGCTGTTTATCAGCTAGTTGGATAAAATATGGAGAATGCATCGACATTCTCCATATTTTTTTGTAAATTTGTCTTCCGAACCGGGGTGCACACGGAATGCCTTCCGGGATTTGACGCATTATGATAGACAGAATACTTCTTTTCCCTTACAGCCTGGCTCTCAGGTTCCGCCACTTCTGCTATGATCACGGATTCATATACAAATCCAGGAAGGCCGATGTTCCTACGGTCTGCGTAGGCAATATCGCCGTGGGCGGCACAGGAAAAACTCCTCATACAGAGATGATTCTGAGAACCCTGCTCGCAAGCGACGAGTGGGCCTACAGAAACATCGCCGTACTCTCCCGGGGCTACAAGCGTCGCAGCAAGGGCTTTCAGCAGGTGACTGCTGACGGCAGCGCCAGACTCTACGGAGACGAGCCGATGCAGATGAAGAAGAACTTCCCTTCGGTAACAGTGGCCGTGGACAAGAATAGAATAGAAGGCTGCACCTTCCTGACCGACCCTGAAAAGCTCAAGACATCCCGCAAGGGCCGCCGCTGCAAGAATAAGGATATACCTGCTGCAGAGCTGATTGTACTTGACGATGCCTTCCAGTACCGCGCTCTCGATGCAACAGTGAAGATAGTTTTGAGCCCCTACAGCCGTCCGCTGACCAGGGATTCGCTGATGCCCCTGGGACGTCTTCGCGACCTTCCATCCAGAATCAACACGGCCGACATCGTGATAGTCACCAAGTGTCCGATGTATCTTGAGAACTCCGACAGGGAGACTTCCGTCAGGGAACTGGGACTGAAGGATTACAATCCGGAGACCTGCGAGGCTTTCACGAAGAAGGGTAAAAGCATAAAGGTATTCTTCACTGAGGTAGATTATCAGACTCCGAAAGAAGTCTACGAGTCCGGAAATCCACGCTATATCTACGCGAAAAAGGCTATTCTCTTTTCCGGCATCGCTGACGACACGCCGCTTCGTATGTTCCTGAGTGATAATTATAAAATCGTACGCAGCCTGTCCTTCTCCGATCATCACCGCTTCACCCGCGCGGATATACGCGGCATCGAGGCGACCGTGCGGGAATACCCTACCGCGGCTCTTATCACTACAGAGAAGGACTCTCAGCGTCTTCTGGACTGCCCGTTCGTTTCGGACCGTCTGAAAGAGAGGATGTTCTATGTCCCGATTAGGGCTGCATTCTCCTCTGAAAGAGAAGAGGAGCTTTTCAAATCTGTGCTGTTATCCGAACTCTGATCCCAGAAGACGTACTCAGTCATTCCGACAGGCTCGATGACCGCACACTGATCATATCCCGTAGACTCCCACAGGATCAGCAAGCTGCGTGTCTGACCAGCGCTCCGCAATATAGTCCAGAGTATGATACAGGTCATCCACATCCGTGGTCGTGACCAGATGGATGCGCGTTTCCTTGAAGTCCGGAAGGCCCTTGAAATAGCAGGACAGATGGCGGCGCATCTCGAAGACTCCCCTGCTCTCCCCTTTCAGTTCTATAGAAAGTGCAAGATGGCGCTTGGCTAGAGACACTCTCTCCGCAACCGAAAGCGGAGGAAGAAGTTCACCTGTATCCAGATAATGCCTGATCTCCCGGAAAATCCACGGATGACCGAAGGAAGCCCTGCCGACCATTATTCCATCCACACCGTAACGGTCGAAACACTCCTTCGCACGTTCAGGAGAACAGATATCACCATTCCCTATGATCGGAATATGCATACGGGGATTGTTCTTCACGGCCCCTATTAACGTCCAGTCCGCTTCGCCCTTGTACATCTGGCAGCGCGTGCGGCCGTGTATAGTGAGAGCCTTGATTCCTGTATCCTGCAGTCTCTCGGCAAGTTCCACGATAATCTTACTGTTTTCGTCCCAGCCCAGGCGGGTTTTCACGGTAACAGGCTTACGGACAGCGTCGACTATCATCCTGGTAATCATCACCATCTTGTCAGGCTCGCGCATCATACCGCTCCCCGCTCCGCGGCCGGCAATCTTGCTGACCGGGCAGCCGAAGTTGATGTCCACCAGATCGCAGCCGTAACCGCCGGCTATCTCAGCCGCATTTTCGGCCATCCTGGCTGCCTCAACCATAGATTCAGGAATATTGCCGTAGACCTGGATGCCCACAGGAGCCTCCTGGGGGATGGTCCGCATCTTGGCTATGGCCTTGGCCGCATCGCGGACCAGACCGTCCGAAGGCACGAATTCGGTATATACCATCGCCGCTCCCTGCTCCCTGCACAGGATGCGGAAGGAAGCGTCGGTCACGTCCTCCATCGGCGCCAGAAGCACCGGCCTTTCTCCCAGATCTATATCACCGATCTTCATAATTTACTTATTGTCAGCGTCAGACACTGTCATTTCGCAGTTGCGGCAGTCAAACCCCAGCGCGAAACGACGACCGTTATTAAGCAGATACAGCTTCCCGCTGTCTTTAGCCCCCTGATGTACGGGGCAGAGCCCCAATTCGTACCTTATGCAATAGCGCGTCCGCATAAGAGCCACTCCGGGCGGATGGGAAAGTTCATAGGCCGGAGCGACATTCTCAGCGCCGTGAGAGGCGTAAACCTTCCGGGCCTCGGCATTGGAGACATTCGCGGTATAATCCCTTTTCTGAGCGGAAACCCCGGGGTGAGGTTCGCATTGGCCGAGAGGCCGCATCATACAAGGCTTGTAATCAAGGTCTTCCGCGACGAGCCGGCGGATGGAATTGAGCGTCGCGGCGCTCAGCAGCGGGAGACTTCCGTCCCTGGTCGTGACTTTCACCTCATCGACGTGGAAGCAGTATATCGAACTGCGCTTGCACAGCTGGCCTTCGATCAGAGCCATCTGCCTCTCGCGGTTCTCAGCCTTGTCCACATCGAGTTTGAACGGGCTCCAGACTTCACGCCCGTCAGCGCTGCGCGCGCGTATGTCGAATTCGAAATCTCCGCTGATCTCCAGCGAGAGCGATACGTCCATCTCGCGCCTGCACATATTCTTCTCGAGCTCCCTCTCGAAGGCCGCGCTCACATTGCGCCATAGCTCAGTGCCTTTCGAAAGGCCTTCCACGGCCTTGCATTGGACGAAAGTCCCGTCGCATACGTCTGCGCGGAAGCCTACCACGCGGCCTTTCGAAGCGAAGCACAGGCCGTCGCCGTTCTGAAGCACGACGGAAGGTTTGAGTCGGAGCTGGAGCTGCATTTCGGAGCCTCTTCTCTGAACTGCAACCACCTGACCTGCAGGCTCTCCCATAGATTTGGCGGCGTTCATCGAAGACCATTTCCCGCGCTGCGCATCGATAAAGAGCGAAGTGTAGCCGCGGTTGAAGGTCTTCCGCGTGTCTGGCGTAAAACCTCCGCTTACGCGGCCGAAAGAAGAGCGTGCGTATTGGTCCGGGAACTTCGAGACCAGCTCATCGAGGGCCAGGGAGTACTCTCTGACCACATTCTTTACATAAGATGCGTTTTTCAGGCGCCCCTCTATCTTGAATGACTCCACGCCGGCCCCGGCAAGGTCTTCAAGACGCTCCAGAAGCCGGTAGTCCTTAAGCGAGAGCAGAGCCTTGTCGCGCACGAGCACGCGGCCGGAGGCATCCGTGAGGTCATAGAGCGAGCGGCAGGCCTGGATGCAGGCTCCCCGATTCGCGCTGCGCCGGTCGATGCTCTCGGAAAGGTAGCATTGGCCGCTGTAGCAGACGCAGAGGGCGCCGTGAACGAAAAATTCCAGCTCGCAGCTCACCGCGTCGCGGATTCCGCGCAGCTGCTCAAGTGAAAGCTGGCGTTCGAGCACAAGGCGCGAGCATCCGAGACTCTCGTAGAAGCGGGCGTCCTCAGGCGTGCGGATGGCGCACTGCGTGGAGGCGTGCAGCGGAACTTTTATGTCGCTCCAGCCCATCACGGCGGTGTCCTGGACAATGAATGCGTCCACGCCGGCCTCCTGAGCCTGAAGCATCAGGGTGTGCGCGCGCGGAAGTTCTTCGTCGTAGAGTATGGTGTTCACTGTCAGGAACACTCTGACGCCGAAGCGGTGCGCATAGGCGCAGAGCCGCGCGACGTCCCCGATGCTGTTCCCGGCGTCCTTTCTGGCTCCGAACTCGCCCGCGGCAATATATACTGCATCGGCACCGCAGTCCACTGCCGCGATGCCGATTTCAGCATTTCTTGCCGGAGCAAGAAGTTCCAGATAACGCATAGATCTAAAAGTCTATGTGTGAACAAATTACTTCTTCAGAGCCTCGATCTGCTGCTTAGCCTGGGCGCCGAACTGAGGGTCGGAAGCGACCTTGTTGAAGTACTCCAGGGCGTTGGTCTTGTCACCGTTCTGCTGATAGAGGGCAGCGACTGTGAAAGTGATGGCGCCGGCGTTCTTTGCGTTTGGAGAAGCCTCAAGATATTTCTTGAAATAGTTGATGGCCTCGTTGTTCTTCTTGAGGTTCTGGTAAGCCTGACCTGCTACGAGGTAAGCCTGGGCATTGTCTGCATATTCGGTAGCCTTTACAGCGTTCTCGGCAGCCTCAGCATATTTCTTGGCCTTCAGAAGGGAAGCGCCCTGCTTGAGATAGATGTTGCCGATCTGCTTATTGGCATTGGCCTCCTGGCCGTTTGCTGCTGCAGTCTCGAAAGCGGCGATGGCGCCTTCCTTGTCGCCGGCCTGGTTCAGTGCCATACCGAGACGGAGAGCTGCGTTGCCGTTAGTAGGCTCAGCCTCAAGCACTTCCTTGTATGCGGCAGCGGCACCGGCGAAGTCTTTAGCCTGAAGAAGGTCAGTGGCCTTCTGCATCTTGACCTGAGGGATGAGTTCCTCAGCCTCTGCTACGGTTTCTTCAGAGCCGTATTCCTTTCCTGCCTCAACAGCCTCTGCGAGAGCTGAGATAGCTGTATCGAACTGAGATTCCTTAATGTAATCTTTGGCTATGGAAAGCTTGATGGTTGGAATGATGTTCTTACAATTGCCTACGAGCTCGGCACCGTCCTCACCGCAAGCCTCACCTTCCTTGAGGGCCTGGAGGAAAAGTTCGAGAGCCTTGGCCTTTTCACCATCTGAAAGGGCGGCTGCTCCGCTGTTATAAGTTTCGGTGGCCTGAGCCATGTCCTGAGCCGATGCGATGCCGGCGAAAAGGACCAGAGAAGCTAAAACAATGACGATTTTCTTCATAACGTTGAATATTTAGTTTTTATTATTTTCGAATGCAATGGGCACAAATGTAGCAAAAATATTTTACTTTTGTACAACGTTGCTATTTCGTTTTATACTGAAGTTGCAAATAAATTATATGTTGGTTTTATGAGAATGCCCGGAAAAATAGCCGCAGCCGCAGCTGCTTTTCTTCTTCTTTTCGGTCTTTCGGCTGACGCTCAGAAGCTTGTCTCTCTTCCCAAAGCTTCGGACACGGTCACCGGAACACTGCCGAACGGCATCTCTTATTACGTAGTCACTGATCCTATATGCAAGGGCTATGCCGATTTTGCGCTGGTCCAGAAGGGGCCGGTCGAGAAGAGCCTCTCCCGCGAGCTGCTCTCCAGCCTTCCGAACTTCCAGAAAGACAAGCCGTACGAGTTTCTCTCGCGCCGCGGAATCGGCTATAATGAAAACGGATTCGTTTCTTATTCAGACAGTTGCACTATTTTCCGCCTGAGCGGAGTGCATACCGACGACACCGCCGTGACCGACACCACTCTTCTGATGCTCTTCGCCCTGAGCAGCCGTTACCCTTACGAGCAGGCCGTGGTGATCTCCGGCGACGTGAAGGCCTCCCAGATTCAGGAGCGGATGAACGTATTCTCGATGATGGTCACTCCGCGCGGCAAGACTCCCGGAAGCCGAGAGTCGGCGTGGAGGCCGACCGGCGAAATGACACTGAAGTCCGGCGAAACAGCCGGAGAAGCCGCTTTCAGCATAACTTATTCATCTCCAAGGACTCCGCAGGATGTAATGGCGACAGTCCAGCCGACCGTCACGAAACTTTTCGCCTCCGAACTCGGCTTCATAATCAGGCACCGCGTCACCCAGTATTTCCGCATCCACGGCATAGCGCTCGGCGGGGCGGAGTGGACTTACCGCAGCAGCGCCGACTCTCCGATGTGCGAGAAATACACATTGACTGTCAAGACTTTACCTTCGCAGCTCGACAAGGCTGTGGAGGCCTGTTCGAACATATTCGCCGACCTCGACCAGAGAGGCGCGAGCACCTCCGAATATGCCCTCGCGCGCGAACTTTTCACTTTCGAGCCTGTCAGCCACGAGAAGAGATGCATCTCCGCGTTCCTCTATTCGTCCTCGCTCGCATCCGACGAAGACGAGGACAACTATCTTCGCAGCAGGAAGATAAGCGCCGAGCGAGAAGCTCCGCTCTTCAATTCTTTCGTCTCTGCACTTATCGGGCCTTCGGCCAATCTTGAATTCTCCCTCGCCTCCCCTTCGGGGTCTCCGTCGGCGGAATCTCTCGGGGAGCTGTTCTCTTCAGCCTGGATCAAAGGCCCGGCCAAGACTTCTTTCCACAATGCCGCCGCGGACAGCTCGAAACTTTCGGGCACTTCTGTAAAAGTGAAGCTCAAGACCAGCGCAACCGAACCCGCCACGGGAGGCCAGATGTGGACATTCTCGAACGGGATGAAAGTCATCTTCAAGCAAAGTGGCTCCGAGCGAAGTTTCCGTTACTGCCTGCTGCTGAACGGCGGCTACAGCGAAGTGAAGGACCTCCGGGAGGGCGAAGGCGGCTTCGTGCAGGATATGCTCCAGCTGTACAACATCTCCGGACTCGATGGGAGCACGTTCCGTGCAATGCTGGAGGCGAATAAGGTGTCTATGTCCTGCCGGGTGACGGAATCGGATATGCGTCTCGGCGGAGAGGCCCCGTCCAACCGTCTGCAGCTGGTACTTAAGTCACTGGCTTCCATAGCCTCCGGCAGGAAACTCGATCGCAAGGCTTTCCCTGTATACCGGAACGATGCGGCGGCAAGGCTGCCTTGGGAACGCAGGGACAGGGCCGCATTGGCTGTCCTTATGGACAGCCTCCTGACTCCGGGCTACAGGTATGCCGCGACGCAGAATCTTGCATCACTCGGCGAGGATCTGCCTCAACGCGCTGACGAGTACTTCAATGCGCGCTTCTCCGGCTGCTCGGACGGAGTGCTGATTCTGGTGGGGAATCTGGACGAGTTTGAAGTGAAAAAACAGCTTCAGCGCTATCTGGGAAGCTTCGAGACTACGCACAGGCGCTCGGTACGTCCGCAGATCAGCCTGACTCTGCCGACCTCGACGGTGACCTATACGGATTGGGCGCCGATGATGAAAGTCGGCGACAAGCGGGAGAGCGTGAATATCGCCATAACGGCCCCGTCGCCTTTCAGCCAGGAAAGGAGCTACAGCTTCAGAATCGCGCTTAAGATTCTGGAAGACAGAATCATAGCGGGAATGCCGGAACTGGGTATGGCGGTGAACGTGGACGGGCGTTACGAACTTTTTCCGACGGAGCGGATGGTGGTTCATCTCTCGCTTCGCAAGATTCCTGAGGCGGGACTGCCGGAAGGAGTGATTTCAGAGGATCCGCTGGTGGCTATCAGCGAAATACGCTCCCTTCTCGCGGACATCGGTACGACTCAGATAAGTGATTCGGAGATGAAATTCTACAAGGCCTGGCTGGGAAGCGAACTGGACAGGGAGAGGGCTTCGCGCGAGGGCATCGTGGAAGCCGCGATTCTGCGCTATTCGCTGGGCAAGGACGTGGTTAGCAAGTATCAGGACAAACTGAAGAGTGTAAACGCTTCGTCCGTGAAGCAGGTCCTGGCGGCAATTTCCGCCGGAGGAAGAGTGGAATATATTATTTATTAGAGAATTATGGGAAGAGAGCACGGGGTTATCGTAGAGATTGACGACTGTCTGGTTTCGGAGGATGTGATTTCGGAGTATTTCTGCTGCGATTATGAGAAGTGCAAAGGAAAGTGCTGTATCATAGGAGATTGCGGGGCTCCGCTGGAGGAGGATGAGATAGAGGAGGTGGAGAGGTGCTATCCGGTGTATTCGCCGCTGATGAGCGGAAAAGGCCGCGAGGCGGCGGAGAGCAAGGGCTTCTTCGAGATCGATTTCGAGGGGGACATCGTGACCCCGCTCGTTCCGGGCACTCAGGAATGCGCTTATATTCATACGGATGCCGAAGGAAACTGTCTGTGTTCAATGGAGAGATGCTGGTTCCAGGGGAAGTGCGATTTCCGCAAGCCGATTTCCTGCCAGCTGTATCCAATCCGAATCACTAAGCTCAGCAACGGGACTCTGGCTCTGAATCTGCACCGCTGGGACATCTGCGCGGATGCCTTCACGAAGGGCCGCGAAGAAAAAGTCCGTGTGTATCAGTTCCTTAAAGAGCCTATCGTGCGCCGCTTCGGGGAAGAATTCTACGAGAAGCTCTGCGCCGCGGCGAAGTATGTAAACGGTGATTAAGAGAGGCCGGTAATGCCTTTCCTTGAATAACAAAAAAGCGGCTCCCTGTCCGGGAGCCGTTTTTCATATCTGTGAATGACTGAATTATCTCAGCAGAGTCTCTGCGGAACCGAGGAAGGATTTCTCGGTGTAGGCCTCAACGGTATAGACGCCCTTGGTGCAGACATCCTGAAGATCATTCAGATAGATGCTGAGCTCGACCTCGCTGCCCTCATAATCCACCTCGCGGGAAGCAGAAGCGGTGTGGGCCTCGCCTGCGCACTCGAATCCGGTGCTGGAAGAGTTCGTGACCACATTTCCGTCAGGATCCTTCACGATGATATATACTCTTACAGGTCCCTTAGGGGCGAGATCATTCTCCACCAGGCTGAGCGTAGTCAGCATACGGATGACACGGCTGCTGCGGTCAGTAACCTTGCCTGAAGCATTGTACGCCTCCAGGCGTACGCCGCGTGCCTTGATGACTGAGCCGACTGCTACCTGGCTGCTGAGGTTGTCCACCTGAGCTGTGAGCTCCTGGTTTGCCTTGCGGCTCTCGGCTGCCTCGCGGCGGGCTGCTGCGGCATCGGCGGTGAGTTTCTTGTTCAGAGTGTTCAGAGAGTCGATCTGCACGATGTAGTTGCGCATAATGCTGCGCAGTGTGCCGAGTTCCTTCTCGTACTGACGCATCTTCGCGCGGTTAGTCGCATCGGTCTTCTTGATGCGCTCCACCAGCTGCGCGACCTCCTCCCTCGACGAGTCGAGCTGAGTGTTAATGGCGTCATAGTCAGACGACAGACTGTCGTAGTCCTGCTGCAGCGTCACGATCTGCTCGGTCAGGTCCTCCTTCTCGATGTTCAATTCCTTGACGAGCGAGGACTTCTGAATCCAGATGAAGGCAAGCGCCGCCGCAAGTACGGCTGCTACCGCAGCCAATCCGTATATGAGCCCCTTGGGCCCCTTGTTCTTCTTTTCTTCTTCTTCGCGGGCAATCCGCTCTAGTGGATCTTCTTTCATCATAGTGCAAGTATTTTAGAAGCTGTTTTGAAAAGTCAAAGATAGTGAAATTTCCCGCAAGAATCAAAGCCCGGACCCTCAGAACGGCTTATGAACCGAAAAGATTGCTAACTTTGCAGAAAATTGAATTGAATATGAGATACGTTGTCAGAGCCGTAAAATACTTCCTTTACATCGTGGTGCTCGTCACCCTGATTCTTACAGTTCTCGCCCTCAGCGGGTTCGTAAGTTCGGACATCAACGTGATGTTCCGCAACGGATGGAAATCCGTATGGCTCATACTGGCGGTATTCGCCTTTGTGTCAGCCTTTTACCCGCGCTTCGGCTATACCCGCAGACAGGTGCGCATCACCGGAGAATACTCTCAGATCCGCCAGGGCGTCATAGATTATATGACAGAGCGCGGCTACCGTCTCGAGAAGGAGCTCGGTGAGGATATGACTTTCCGCAGCCGCAGCGCAGCCCGCAGAATCGCCAGAGTGTGGGAGGACCGCATTACTATGGAACGCTGTCTGGGAGGCTTCGTTCTGGAAGGTCCGGGCAAGGACGTGGTACGTCTCTCCGGCGGTCTGGAGTACAGATTCAGAGGCGACTCCGCAGAATAACGACGGTGGTCGAGCCTGTCGGAACACCAGACGCGCGGGTCACATCCCGACAAGTTCAGTGACCGCTCAGAAACAGAAAATCGGGGTGAAAAGAACAACTTTCACCCCGATTTTTATAGTCTTGCGCTGTCCTATTTGAAGATTTTCAGGAGATTGGTCACTGAAGTGGCGACGTCCTTGGCTCCTGAAACAGCGGAGGATGCTTTCTGAGCGGCGGAGGAAGATGCAGCTGCGCTGGCGATGGAGGAAAGATCCACGTTGCTCAGTTTCTTGAGCTGTGAAAGCACTGAAGAGGAGTTGCTGCTGGTCACGAGATTCGAGGAACCGGAAATCAGACCCTTGACGAAATCCTTGCTGTAGGTCTTGTCCTTGAGATTGGTCTTCAGACCGCTGATGCTGTTCGCGAGTTTGGTGACATTGGCGATAGTCGTCAAGTTACTCATATCGAGAGTCTTGCTAGTCTTGTACTGAGAATAGAGAGCCTTGATGGCGGCACCTGTCTCAGAACCGGCAGACTGCGCGGTGCTGGTTGTTGACGAACTTGCGGCTTTCTTGAAAAGGCTGGAAAGCTGAGCATTTGCGTTCTGCTCGGAAAGTGCGACTGCGCATACAGTCATGGCCATTACAGCCAGAATTTTAACAAACTTTTTCATACTATACTATCAGTAATTTTATATACGTTCCATTTCTGAAATCTGAAGTTAGACAAATAATGTACCTTATGGATTAAACAGGGAGTAAAAAATCTACGATTCAGGCAGGGACTTGTTCGGGCTCAACTTCACTCCCAGATCCATTACCTGGCGGGCGGAGGTCAGGATGCTGCGTCCTCCGTTCTTAATCTTGTCCGAGCAGGAGTTGTAGCACTTGCGCACGTCGTCAAGTTTGCGGCCCATCTCCTCGTGCGACTTGGCGAAGTCGGCCACGCGGTCTATCATATTCTCCGCGGCGGTGATGATTTTCTGCTGGTTGCGGGCCTGCTCGACATTCGTCCAGGCTATGGTAATCATCCTCAGGAACGGCATCAGCGTCTCCTCGGTCGTGATCAGAACGCCATCCGCATAAGCGCCCTTCCAGATATTTTTATCCTCATTATAAGCGAGCTGCAGAGCCGGATAGTTCGGAATGAACATTATCACATAGTCCAGCATCCTGTGTCCCGGAAGCAGATATTTGCTGTAGTTCTTTTTCGAGAGGTTGGCCACCTGGTCCTTGATGGCCTGGGTGTTACGCCTCGCGGCATCGGCCTTCGCAGCCTCGCTGCCCGCTTCCACCCAGTCGCCGTAGGCGGCAAGCGAGACCTTCGAGTCGATGACAATGTCGTTGTTGTCAGGGAAATGCAGGATGAAGTCCGGCCGCATCTTCTTCTCCGAATCCTCGTTCAGGACCACGAAGCCCAGGGAGTCCCTGAGCGTGGACTCCTTGTCGAAGTCGCGTCCCTCCACAAGTCCTTCTCCCTGCAGCAGGTTCAGCAGGATGGTCTCGCCCCAGCAGCCCTGGAACTTCTTCTGCCCGCGAAGCGCCTCGGCCAGATGGTCGGCCTTGCTGCCGATGTCCTTCGTCTGAGCCTCGAGCTTGCCGACCGCGCTGTCGAAACGTTCCTTAAGTGTCGTGGAAGACTCCAGCTGAGCCTTCTTGCCGGCTTCGAATGCCTCTTTCATATCCTTGAGATCCTTTCCGAGGTCGCCGGAAATGTCCTTGAATGTCTTCTCCGCCCTGTCGCAGAGTTCTTTCTCGCGCTGTTTCAGCACAGCCTCCGTCTGCGCGGTCATTTCAGCCCGCAGCGCTTCGATCTGCTGCTTGAGAGCCTTCTCGTGCGCAAGCTTGAGTTCTTCCTTCGATTTCTCGTGCGCCGCCTTGAGCTCCTCCTGCGAGCGCCCGTGCGCGGCCTTCAGCTCCGCAATCTGCCGCTGCTGCGACTCCTTCAGTTCCTCCATTCTCTTTTCTGCGGCCGCCTTTTCGGCGTCCAATACGGTCCTGGAGTTTTCTTTAAGTTCTTCTATCTGTTTCTCGAGCGAAGCTTCCCTTTCCCGAGCCGTGGCGTGGCTTATGTTCAGGACGGCTATCTGCTCGTTGAGTTCGGCGATTTTCGTCTCGTCTTTCCTGTGTTCATCGACGCAGACCGCTTCCTTTTCCTTGAGGGCGGCTTCATTTTTCTGCTTTTCGGCCCTCATCCGCGCCTTCAGTACGGTGCTTGTGATTATCCAGGCCACGAATGCGGCCGCAAGTGCTATAAGAATGTATGTCAGCAAATTATCCATAGTATTATCCTTAGCCCCGTGCGGGAATCACGCAAAAGTAATAAAAAAATTGCAGGGATATCTCGCAAGTTCTTTTTATCTTTGCAACTCACATCATCGCCTTGGTGGTGGAATGGTAGACACGAGGGACTTAAAATCCCTTGGGCAGGAATGCCTGTACGAGTTCGAGTCTCGTCCGAGGCACGAAAAAAGCTGACTTTTGTCAGCTTTTTTTGTGCCTCACCCTAACAATTTGAAATTTATTACGGGAGTTTTGCTTATAATCTTTTTTAGTTTTACATTTGTGAAATAAAATGTAAAACATAATTAGACAAATATTATGAGCGAAGAGAAATTCAGGATTGAATCCGATCTTCTTGGGGAACTTCAGGTTCCTGCTGAGGCCTACTACGGTGTCCAGACACAGAGAGCCCTCAACAATTATAAGATTTCCAACACCAGAATGCGTGACTACCCTGAGTATGTCATCGCAATGGCCTGCATCAAGCTTGCCGCCGCACAGACCAACAAGGAACTCGGCGCGCTTGAGCCTCATATCGCCGATGCCATCGTGGCTGCCTGCCGCGAAATCATCGACGGAAAACTTCACGACCAGTTCCCTGTGGATATGATGCAGGGCGGAGCCGGTACTTCCGTGAATATGAACGCGAACGAGGTTATCGCCAACAGAGCCCTCGAACTTATGGGCCACAAGAAGGGCGAATACCAGTTCTGCTCTCCTAACGACCACGTGAACTGCGCCCAGTCCACAAATGACGCTTATCCTTCCGCCTTCCGCTATGCCTTCATCAGAATGAACAGGAAACTCGAGAAGAGTCTCAAGGATCTCATCGCAGCATTCCAGGCCAAGGGAGAGGAGTTCAAGGATGTCATCAAGATGGGCCGTACACAGCTCCAGGATGCCGTTCCTATGACTTCCGGCCAGGAGTTCCACGCCTATGCGACGAACCTTGGCGAGGAGGTTCTGAATCTCGAAAGGAACGCCAATCTTCTCTATGAGATCAATATGGGCGGCACCGCCATCGGTACCGGCCTCAATGCCAAGCCGGGATTCGCCGAGCTTTGCGCAAAGAAGATGACCGAGCTTACCGGCGAGCATTTCATCGCTTCTCCTGACCTCGTCGAGGCAACCCCTGACACGGGTGCTTATGTCAGCTATTCCGGCGCTCTCAAGAGACTGGCCGTCAAGCTTTCCAAGATCTGCAACGACCTCAGGCTCCTGACCTCCGGTCCGCGTTGCGGTCTCAAGGAGATCAATCTTCCTCCTATGGCTCCGGGTTCTTCCATTATGCCCGGCAAGGTAAATCCTGTCATCCCTGAGGTTACGAACCAGGTATGCTTCAAGGTTATAGGCAACGACACCACCGTTTCGTTCGCCGCCGAGGCCGGACAGCTTCAGCTGAATGTTATGGAACCTGTTATCGCAGAGTCCATTATGGAAAGCATCACTTGGCTTACTAATGCTATGGATACTCTCCGCACGAAGTGTATCGAAGGTATCACGGTAAATAAGGACCGCTGCTACGAGATGGTGAAGAACAGCATCGGTATCGTTACCGCCCTCAACCCGATCATCGGTTACAAGGCCAGCACGAAGGTAGCCAAGGAAGCCCTCGAGACGAACCGTTCAGTCTATGACATCGTTCTGGAGAAAGGTCTTCTCAGCAAGGAAGACCTCGACAAGGCCCTCGACCCTAAGAACATGATCGGATAGCATCCCGCCTGACACACCAAAAAGGAGAGCGGTTGTAAGTCAAAAACTTACGATCGCTCTTTTTATTTAATGAAACTCTGGCCGCGGTGCATCGAAGAGCACGGATAAACGTTTTAACTATACCCTTCATTGTACTTCAGGGCATCAGAGGGCCGGTTTTGCCGCGATTTCATACCCTTCGATGCACTTTTGGCTACGCCCGCGCTAGAAGTACTTCTTCTCTTCGCGGTTAAGGGCGATGAAGATGAAAATCAGGATTGTGAAGGCCCAGAGGGAAGAGCCGCCGTAGGAGAGCAGCGGAAGAGGGATGCCGATTACCGGCATCAGACCCACGGTCATACCGATATTGATGAGCAGGTGCATAAAGATGCAGCTCGCCACACAGTAGCCGTAGATGCGCGTGAAAGCCTCGCGGCTCTTCTCCGCATCGTCGATGATCCGCCAGATGAGGAAGATATAAAGCAGAATTACTGTGGCACAGCCAATGAAGCCCCATTCTTCGCCCACGGTGCAGAAAATGAAGTCCGTACTCTGCTCAGGCACAAAGCCGTAAGTAGTCTGCGTACCCTGAAGGAAACCCTTGCCCAGGAAGCCGCCGGAACCGATGGCGATCTTCGACTGGTTCACATTGTAACCCACACCGGAAAGGTCCTCGGTGATGCCCAGAAGCACCTCGATGCGTTTCTGCTGGTGAGGCTGGAGGACACTGTCGAAAATAAAGGAGGTGGAAAAAGTCAGGGCTGCGCCCAGAACCACAGTCACCATCGCAAGGCCCAGACCGCTGATGCGGTCCTTGTAGGAACGGAAAAGATTCACCGGAATGAAAACGGCGAAACAGGCCAGGAGCAGATATATAGGCTTGATTTTCAGAAGGAAACCCCAAAAGGAAGGCTCGGTAGGCTCCAGTACGTTCGGGAGCGGGATGACGGGATTGGACGCGTCAGCGGCCACAGCAAGATTGGACGCGTCAGCGGCCGCGGAAATGTCGGAGGCGGGAACGGTCGTGTAGAGCTGGGAGATGACTGCGGCGTCGGCGAGGTCCGGGAAGGCTTCAGGCACGAGGACACGACACAGCAGAGTCCAGAGCCACGGGAGCAGCGAGAAGACGAGCAGGAACGGCAGATCTTTGCTGAACCAGTCGCGGAAGTTCCCTTTGTAAAGCGAGTAGCAGACGGACGCGAGGACCGCGAGGACCACCAGGGCGGCGTACGGCGAGGCGGTTAGCGTGACGATGAAAAGCGTTATCACCAGGCCTATGAAAACAAGGAACCAGCCGGAGAAACCTTCTCTGTATAAGACGAATATGAATCCGACGTAGACCAGCGCGGAACCGGTCTCGCTCTCACCCACGATGGCGAGCATCGGAAGTGCGATGATGGCCGCGACGGTCAGGAAATGCTTGAGCTTCGATATCTTGAACCCCGGCTTGCTCATCACCATAGCGAGCACCAGGGACGTCGTTATCTTCGATATCTCGGCGGGCTGGAACTTGATCGGGCCGAACTCGAACCACGAATGCGAGCCCTTCGTGTCATCGGAAACGAAGATCACGAGAACCAGCAGAAAGAAGACTATGGCGTAGCTCGGAATGGATATGACCTCCCACAGACGGGCGTTGAAGACGAAAAGTATCATTCCGCCAAGGCCGAGCGAAGTCAGGATCCAGAGGAACTGCTTGCCGCTGCGCGAAGCGAGGTCGAAGATGGACGAAGGATCGGAGGAATGGATGGACGCGTAGATGTTCAGCCAGCCGAAGATGACAAGGGCCAGATAGCAGAATATCAGCTTCCAGTCTATCGTCTGCTTGAGAGTTCTCCTGTATTTCCTACTTTCTTCGAGCATAGCCTAATCTTTCTTTACCTTGGACATAAGATTGCCCTCCATTACTCTCTTCTCCACATATTCACGGTTCGGAGCTATCTCGCCGTTAAGGTACTTCTCCACGAGAAGCGAGGCGATAGGACAGGCCCAGGTGGCGCCGAAACCGGCATTTTCTATATAAGCGGCCACGGCAATGCGCGGATTGTCCTTCGGAGCGAAGCAGATGAACACGGAATTGTCAGCGCCGCGCGGGTTCTGGGCAGTGCCGGTCTTGCCGCAGACGTCGCGTCCCGGGATGGCCGCGGAGAAGGCCGTTCCGCCGGCGCTTCCGCCGCCGTTCACCGCCATCCACATACCCTCCACCGCAATCGCGAACTGGGAAGTGTCGACCATAGTGTACTGACGCTCGTGGTACTTCGGATCGATCTTCACCTGCTCCGAATCCTTGATGATGTGCGGAATCTTGTACCAGCCGCGGTTCGCCACCGTAGCGCAGAGATTCGCGATCTGCAGCGGCGTCACGCCGATTTCACCCTGCCCGATGGAGAGCGAGATAATGGTGGAGAACCTCCAGCCGCGCTTGCCGTAAATCTTGTTATAATAATTTGAGGTCGGGATGTTCCCGCCCAATTCCGAAGGGAAGTCGCTGCCGAGCGGGTGGCCGAAGCCGAAACTGCTCACGTATTCCCTCCAGGTGTCGAAGGAATCCTGGACTGTCGGGTACTTGCGGTTCTCGAGGATATTGCGGAAGACATAGCAGAAATATCCGTTGCAGGAAGTGGCTATGGCATCCTTGAGCGCCAGCGGAGAGGCGTGGCCGTGACAGCCGAGCTTGTGGCCGTTGCCATAAGGGAAACCGTGGTTGCAGGGGTACTTGTCAGAAGGCTTGAGGACTCCTTCCTCAAGTCCGATGAGACCGTTCACAAGCTTGAAGACCGAACCCGGAGGGTAGGAGGCCTGGACGGTTCTGTTGAACATCGGGCGGTAAGGGTTTTTCGAAAGGTCAGCGTAATGCTGGCCGATGTCGGCGAGCTGATCCACGTCGATGCCAGGGCTGGAAACCATCGCAAGTATCTCACCTGTAGACGGTTCGATGGCGATAAGGGAGCCTGCCTTGTTATGCATCAGCTGCTGGCCGTACTGCTGCAGCTCGGCGTCGATGGTCGTGACTATATCCTTGCCGGGAACAGCCTCGACATCCAGTTCGCCACCCTTGTAGGAAGTCTGGATGCGGTTTCGGGAGTCACGCAGATAGATATGGTATCCCTTCTCGCCGCGGAGCTCCTCTTCCCTGGCCGCCTCGATTCCGGTCTTGCCGGCATAGTCTCCGGAGCGGTAATTCTCAGGATTCTTCTTTATGTAATCTGCGTCCACTTCGGACACATAGCCGAGAAGATTGCCTCCGGCGTTAACCGGATAGTCGCGTATACTTCGCATCTGCCCACGGAATCCCGGGAACTTGTACTGCACTTCGGCGAAGCGGATATAGACTTCCTGGGAAATCTGCTTAAGCATCACCTGGGACTGATAGCCGATGCGGGAACGGTATTTCCTGTAGTAGGCCATCTTCGAGCGGATGACCTCCGGGTCGACTTCCAGCACGTCAGCCAGGGCAAGGGTATCGAAGGCCGTAACCTCGCGCGGAGTGACCAGGATATCGTAAGCGACTTTGTTTCCGACGATTATCTTTCCGTTGCGATCGTAAATGATGCCGCGTGTCGGGTAGATGACTTCGCGAACCATAGAGTTGTTCTCGGCGCTCTCCTTATAGCTGCGGTCGATAATCTGGATATAGAACAGCCTGCAGAGCAGGACGACGGCCACCGCCACCAATCCTGCAAGGAGTTTGGTTTTGCGGTCGATTACCATTTGTCCGAGGATTTTTCAGCGGTGAGGATTTTGGCGACAGGCAGGGAAAGCACTCCGCCGGCGAGGAGCGAGGCGAGGAAACGCAGGGCGCAGAACCATACCGGACGGGTTCCGGCGCTGTCAGCCCAGATGTAGATCAGAAGGAAGAGGGCCTGAGCCATAATGATGGCCGTGGCCACCTTCCAGATGCCCTGGCGGACTATGGAAATGCCTTCTCCGCGGGCGAAATGTTCTTCACCGAAAACCAGGCGGATGATGCCGTTACGGGCGAAAGCCACCGGCACCAGAGCCAGGACATTCAGGCCGAAGACTCCGTCGGAAAGGAAATCCACCGCGAAGGCCAGGGCGAAGGCGAGGCAGAGCACGCTGACCCGGGAAAGCTTCACGTCGCTGAAGAGAATCATCGCCGGAAGGATGGTCACCATAACATACTGCGACAGATGCAGATAATTGCAGAACAATATCTGAACCGTCAGCAGGATAAGGTAGGTGACTATTCTCTCGGGGTTTTTCATTCTGTTTCCATTTTTTCTATGCTTCCGTCTTCCAGCCCCTCGAGGAAGAGAAGCTCCTCATCATCGAGAGTCTGAACTACGGTCACATAGCGGAGCGATGCAAAATCCTGAAACAGACTAACTTCTATTTCATTCACAGCACCGTTCACTATACGTGAACTGCCGGCTATGCCCAGAGGGATGTCGGCAGGAAATATCGAAGAATAACCGCTGGTCCAGATGGTGTCGCCGGGAGCGAACTTGTTCTGCAGGGAAATCTCCTTCAGAACCGCCCTGTCGGTGCTGATTCCGTCCCAGGTCATCGGACCCACGGCTCCGGAGGAACCGATGCGGGCGCTGACGCTCATCCCGGTGTTCATAAAGGTAATGCCATAGGAATAGTGCCTGTCCACGGCATCTATGATGCCTATCACGCCCTTCGATGTTATGATTCCGGACTGCGGCTTGACACCGTCCTCAGAGCCCTTGTTCAGGATGATGTAGTTATGCTGCTTATTGCGGCTGACCTTGCGGATGGACGCAGAGATATACTCGAAGTCCCTGGAAAGTTCCAGCTGTGCCGTCAGAGAATCCTGACGGGCTGTGCTCAAGGCATCACGGTACCTCCGAACTTCTTGCTGAAGCTCGAAATTCTCCTGAGCCAGTTCCCGGTTCTGCGAGGCCAGGGCAAAATAACTGCCGATGCTCTCGCTCGCGCCCCATATCCAGCCGCGTATCGAGTAAGATGCGCTGGAAAGCCAGATTTTCTGAAGGGGGCCGCTGTGCGAAAGCATCAGGAGCGCAGCTGTCTCCATAAGGGCAAACAGCGCCACGCTCAGGATTCTTTCAGCTATTTTGGAACTCCTCAGCATAGCGTAGTGGACCTTAGCGCATCAGGAAGGAGTAGTTGTCCGTATTCTTGAGTGCTATGCAGGTACCTCTTGCCACAGCGTGGAGAGGGTCTTCAGCCACGTGGAAGGCGATGTTCACCTTCTCTGACAGACGTCTTGCCAGACCGCGAAGCAGGGCTCCGCCGCCTGAAAGATAGATTCCGCTGTCCACGATATCGGAGTAAAGTTCAGGAGGAGTCTGCTCCAGAACGTGCAGGATGGAAGTCTCGATCTTCGCGATGGACTTGTCCAGACAGTGGGCGATCTCCTGATATGTGACCGCAATCTCCACAGGATGACCTGTCATAAGGTTAGGACCTCTGACGACCATCGGCTCCGGTTCCTCGTCAAGTTCAGGAATGACGGCGCCCACAGCCAGTTTGATGTCCTCAGCCGTAACTTCGCCGACCTTGATGTTATGCTGCTGGCGCATATAGTACTGGATGTCGTCGGTGAAAACATCTCCTGCGGTGCGCAGACTGTCCTGCACGACGAGACCTCCGAGCGAAATGACCGCAATCTCAGTGGTTCCGCCACCGATGTCGACAACCATATTGCCCTTCGGGGCCTCGACATCGAGGCCAATTCCGAGAGCGGCTGCCATAGGTTCGAAAATGAGGAACACGTCACGTCCTCCGGCGTGCTCGGAAGAGTCGCGCACGGCGCGGATCTCCACTTCGGTACTGCCTGAAGGAATGCCTACGACAATCTTGATGTTCGGAGTGAAAAGCGATTTGTGCTTGCTGTTCACCTGTTTGATAAAACCGCGGATCATCATCTCCGCAGCGTTGAAGTCCGCAATCACGCCATCCTTAAGAGGCCTTACGGTCTTGATGCCCGGATTCTCGCGTCCGTGCATAAGCTTGGCCTTCTGACCGATAGCGATGCATTTGCCGGTATTATTGTCGAGAGCCACTATGCTCGGCTCATCCAAGACTATCTGATCGTTCTGAAAGATGATGGTGTTGGCCGTTCCCAAATCCATCGCCAGTTCTTGGGTTAAAAACGAAAATGCCATAATTTTAGGTATCCGATTTCAGTAAAGTTAATAATCGTGTAAAAATACGAATAATTTTTGAATTTCATCGCTTTTTCTTTAATGGCAATATGAGTAATTTTGTGTCCGCATTCAGCACTATGGAGAGAAAGAAATATGTTATCATAATGGCCGCCGGCCACGGGACGAGAATGGGGGCATCCTTTCCCAAGCAGTTTATGGACCTGGGAGGTAAACCTATCCTGCGCCTGACTATAGAGAAATTCCTCTACGCAGACCCGGACATCCGTGTAGTGACGGTTCTTCCGAAGGATTTTATGAAGACCTGGAAGGACTACTGCCAGCAGAACGGCTTCCTTTGCCCGCAGATTCTGGTGGAAGGCGGAATCACCCGTTTCCACTCCGTGAAAAATGCGTTGGAGAAGGTCCCCGACGGAGTGATTGTGGCCATCCACGATGGTGTGAGGCCCCTGGTCACCCCCGAACTGATCGGGAGGATGTTCCGGAAGATGGAAAGCTGCCGGGCCCTCATTCCGGTGCTTCCTTCGGTAGACACGCTGAAAGCCATCCGGAAAGTGAAGCATCCTGACGGAAGCGAGACTCTGGAGACCATCCCGGACCGCCGGATAGACAGGACTGAAGTTTACCGCGCACAGACTCCTCAGATGTTTCTTTCCGAAGACATAAAGGCGTCATATTCCCTGGCTTATGACACAGCCTTCACCGACGATGCGTCGGTGGCTGAGAAAAAGGGAATTCCCCTCTCCTACATCGAAGGAGAGAGGAACAATCTCAAGATCACGACACCCGAAGACCTTGACTATGCAAGGCTTATGATAAAGGGCGAGGGTGATTTCATCTGATAAGGGAATTACTCTGCCTGAGGGGCGATGACATCCTTGAAGCTGGTCTTCTTGAAGCCCTTCACCCAGACCTGGCGCTCGAAGGCCTCGTCGAGAGAAATCATCGTGTCGGTGGAAATGATGAACGGAATCTTCTGGATAGTATTCAGAAGAACCTCCATAAGATGGTCATTATCAAAGCAATAAACCTTAAGCAGAATGGAAGCCCGACCAGTCACGAAGTGACATTCCACGATTTCAGGAACGTGCTTGAGGGCGTCCACAACCTCAGAATATCTGTTGGCTTCAGAAAGGCAGACGCTTATGTAAGCGCAGACGTCAAGCCCGAGGGCCTGAGGCTTCACAATGAGTCTTGAACCGGAGATGACCCCGTTCGATTCAAGCTTCTTTACTCTCTGATGGATGGCCGCACCGGATACGCCGCATTCGCGGGCGATCTCGAGGAAAGGCATTCTCGCGTTGTTGGCAAGAAATGAGAGTATTTTCCGATCGATGTCGTCAATATTATAAGCGAGTGACATAACTTACGATTTTTAAGTTTGCAGTCGCAAATATAAACATTTTTAAAGCCATTTCGAACTTTCTTATAGAAAAATCACAAAGATTTTTCAAGAAAAATCCAAAATGGCTTCAAACTCAGGATTTTGCCGCTATTTCGTTTTTTTAGCGAATGTCCTTCTTCTCGGCGCAGCCTTCGGAGCGGAGGCAGCATTGTTTATAATCTCCTGACATTCAGCCTCTGTGAGAGAAGTGGCCTCACGTCCCTTCGGAATGCGATAATTTCCTCCGTCATACTTGATGTAAGGGCCGTAGCGGCCGTTCAGAATCTGAATGCGGCTGTCAGGGAAATCAAGCAGCACAGCATTGATCGGCAGCTTGGAAGCTGCCGCATCGATGAGAGACACGCATTGCTCGAGAGTGATCGAGAGAGGGTCGGTGCCGCGCGGGATGGAGATGTTGCGGTCGCCGTATTTGATGTACGGGCCGTAGCGGCCTTTCATCGCGACGATGTCGATGCCCTCGTGCCGGCCCACTGTGCGCGGAAGCTCGAAAAGCTTGAGCGCCTCCTCGAGGGTGATGGTCTCGATGAGCTGGCCGTTGCCCAGGCTCGCGAACTGGCGGTCTTCGCCGTCACCTTTCTGAATATAAGCACCGTATTGGCCGTATTTGGCCACGAGAGGCTTGCCGTCAGACGGATCCACGCCCAGCTCGCGGCTGACTTTGCTGAATTTGCCGTCGGAGGTGACTTCCTCGACGCGTGAGTGGAACGGCTTGTAGAACTCGGCGATGACCTCGTTCCAGACTTTGCCGCCCGCGGCGATGGTATCGAAATCCTTCTCGACGTTCGCCGTGAAGTCGTAGTCCAGGATAGTGGAGAAATTCTCCACCAAGTAGTTGGACACGATCATTCCGACTTCCTGAGGAAGGAGCTTGCCCTTCTCGGCGCCGATGAATTCCTCTTTCTGCGAAGGGGTTATGACGCCGTCCTTGAGCTCGTAGTTAGTAACCTTCACGCTGCGGCCCTCCTTGTTCGCCTTCACGATGTAGCCGCGGCCTGTCGTGAGCGTGCTGATGATAGTGGCGTAGGTGGCAGGGCGACCGATTCCGAGTTCCTCGAGCTTCTTCACGAGGGTAGCCTCGGAGTAGCGCGGCGGAGCCTGGGTGAACTTGCTTTCGGCCTTGATACTTCTGCAGCCAAGTGCATCTCCGATATTCATTTTCGGAAGATTAATATCCTGATCATCAGATTCTTCTGTATCGTCAACGCTCTCCACGTAAAGTTTCAGGAATCCGTCGAAAAGGACTCGGCCGGACTGGATGCAGAACTTCTCAGCGCGGCGGTCCGACGCGAGCTTGACGGTGGTGTTCATAAGGTTCGCCTGGGCCATCTGGGAGGCGACGGTGCGCTTCCAGATGAGGCGGTAGAGGCTCTGCTCCTGGGCTGTGCCCTCGATCTCGCGGTTCGCTATGAAGGTCGGGCGGATGGCTTCGTGAGCTTCCTGTGCGCCCTTGGTATGTGTGTGATACTGACGCGTATGCGAATACTCCTCTCCGTAATTCTCCACGATGAACTGCTTTGCGGTGTTAAGTGCGAGCGAGGACAGGTTCGTGGAGTCGGTACGCATATAGGTGATGAGACCGCGCTCGTACAGGCCCTGGGCGATGCGCATCGTGGTCGCGACAGGAAGATGGAGTTTGCGCGCGGCTTCCTGCTGGAGAGTGGAAGTCGTGAACGGAGGCGCAGGGTTGCGGACGGACTCCTTGCTCTCCACGGAGCATACGCTGTAGTTCGCACCTATGGAGTCCTCGAGGAACTTGCGGGCCTCGGCTTCGCTGGGGAACTTACTGTCCAGTACGGCCTTAAGCTTCAGCGACGCCGGAGATCCGGCCGGAGTGAAGAGGCCCTCAACCCTGTAGAACGGTTCGTTCTGGAATGCGATGATTTCTTTCTCGCGGTCCACCACGAGACGCAGGGCTACAGACTGTACGCGGCCTGCGGAAAGTCCGCGGCGGATCTTGCGCCAGAGGACCGGCGAAAGTTCGAAACCCACGAGACGGTCCAGCACGCGGCGCGCCTGCTGGGCATCGACCAGATTCAGGTTGATGGTGCGGGGATTCTGAACTGCGTTAAGGATTGCGTCTTTCGTAATCTCGTGAAAGACAATACGTTTGGTTTTCTCCGGATCGAGGCCCAGAGTCTGTGCCAGATGCCAGGATATGGCCTCTCCCTCACGGTCTTCATCGGAAGCGAGCCAGACTGTGTCCGCCTGTTTCGCCGCCGCCTTGA
>CAVCSJ010000007.1:3925-28425 GCA_963604895.1 bacterium | reverse complement strand
GGGAACCTGACATATCGTTAGGATATGAGAAGAAGAGGAACGCTCTGGTAAGGAGTGCAGGGTTCCAGATGTTCATACCTGTACCGCCGAAGACTTCCTTGCCGAAGATTACGGCGAAAGCCACTGCGACTGCGAGCATCCACAGAGGAATGTCCACAGGGACGATGAGCGGAATGAAGAAACCGGATACGAGATAACCCTCGTTCACTTCCTCGCCCCTGATCTGGGCTGATGCGAACTCGATGGCGAGACCTACTACGTAGGAAACCACGAAGAGAGGGAGTACCTTTACGAAACCGAACCAGAATGCCTGCCATACATTGGCTGTGATTCCGGTGGCGAGAGCGTGCTGATAGCCGACGTTCCACATACCGAAGATGGCTGCAGGAACGGCTGCGAGCACGGCGATGATCATAATGCGCTTGAGATCGACTGCGTCCCTGACGTGGCAGCCCTTTGCGGTAACCGTGCCCGGAACGTGAAGGAATGTCTCAAAAGCGTCTACAGTAGAGTGCAGCCAGTAAAGTTTGCCGCCTTTTTCAAATACCTTGTTCATACTTTTAAGCCATTTCTTTAAGCATCAGATCGATGCCGTTCTGTATAATATCCTGGATGTAGCTCTTCGAAGGGTCGATGTACTCGCAGAGTGCAAGGTCTTCAGGAAGAACCTCATAGATGCCGTATTTCTCCATCTTGTCGATGTCTCCGGCCAGACAGGCCTTGATGAGATAGAGAGGATAGATGTCCATAGGGAGAACCTTGGCGTAGTAGGCGTCGGACATCACGAATGCGCGCGGACCGCCGTGGAGGTTGGTGTCCATATCATACTTGCGTGCAGGCTTGAGCCATCCGAGGCACCAGTTGAAGTAGGAATGGTCGCAGCTGTACTGGCTTGTGCGCAGAGGCTTGGCCCAGCCGAGGAGTTCCTGCTCGGTACCTTCCTTGAGGATGGTGACTGTGCTGTCGAAGAAACCGAGGTAACCGTTCTCGCCGGCGTTCTTTCCGCTGAGGACGTCACCTGAAATGATGCGGAGTCCTTCGGCTGAAGCGCCGTAGAACTTGGCAAGGGCCTTCATAGGCATACCCGGAAGAGTCTCGACGTAAGCCGGCTTCTGGGCTGCAGGACCTGCGACGGCCACTTTTCTGCGAAGGTCGCAACGGCCGTCCCTGAAGAGTTTTCCGATAGCTGCAAGAATAGGCATAGAAACAGTCCATACGGTCTCCTCCTTGCGGATAGGGGAGATGTGGCTGATCTGTACGCCCACATTGCCTGCCGGGTGCTTTCCGCTGAAGACATAGGTCTCAGTGCCCTTGAGCGCGCTGAACTTGGAGTTCGGGCTGCTTACTCCGATGTACACCTTGGCGATCTTGAGCAAAGCGTTAACACCTGCCTGCAGAGCCTCTATCTCGTTTCCGAGAGTGTACTCAGTGTCTGCTGCAAGAGGTGCGGTGCTGAATGTAGAAACGAAAATTGCTTTCGGAGTGACGGCAGGGTCAGCCAGAATGCCGTAAGGCCTCTGAATCATACCGGCCCACAAACCGCTCTTGAGCAGGGCTGACTTGACATCCTCGGCAGAAGTGGCCTTGGCGTCGAAATCCAGGTATTCCTGGGTCTTGTCTGCCTTGATGAGTACTGCAAGCAACTTTCTCTTGTCGCCTCTGACTACCTGCTCGACAGTTCCGCTCACCGGGGCTGTGACGAGAATGTCAGTGGCTTTTTTGTCCGCCAGAACTGGAGAACCGGCCAAAACGCGGTCACCTTCCTTTACCAAAAGCCTGGCGTTCAGGCCCTTGAAATCGGAAGGCTGGATAGCGATAACGTCCGGAACAATCGTCTCTCTGGTTTCGAGGTCTGCCTTTCCGCTGATCGGAATATCCAGACCCTTTTTCAAATCAATGTTGTTTGACATTATTATTAAACAGTTTGAGTAAAATTAATTTTCTCATTTAGCAAATTGCGCTGCGAAGTTAGGCATTTTTTCATTATTTTCGCAGCGTTATGGAAAACAAAAGTACTTATATTTTAGAGGGGTTGAGCGAGGAGCAGCGGAAAGCGGTAGAGTGCATTGACGGTCCGGTCCTCATCGTGGCCGGAGCAGGTTCCGGAAAAACCAGAGTTCTGACCAGCAGAACAGCATATATCATAGATCAGGGGTGTCCTCCCGAGCAGATAATGGCACTTACCTTCACCAAGAAGGCGGCGGGCGAGATGAAAGACCGCATCGCGGCTATGGTCGGAGGCAGAAACTCGTGGAAAATATGTATGGGCACCTTCCATTCGGTGTTCATCCGTTTCCTGCGCGAGTTCGCGGACCGGCTGGGCTACCCGTCCACATTCACCATCTACGACACCTCCGACTCGCAGAGCGCGATAAAGGCCTGCGTGAAGGAGCTGCAGCTCGACGAGAAGGTGTACAAGCCCAAGGACGTGCTCGCGCGCATCTCGATGGCGAAGAACAATCTGATCACGCCTGCCGCCTACCGCAGCAAGCCGGCCATCATCACCAGTGACACGCACGCGCGCAAGCCTCGCATCTGCGACATCTACTCGCTCTACGCGAAGAAGTGCCACGAGTCCGGGGTGATGGATTTCGATGATATCCTGCTGAATATGAACATATTGCTTCGCGACTGTCCCGACGCTCTGGAGGCCATCGCGAGGCGCTACAGATACATAATGGTGGACGAGTATCAGGATACGAACTACGCCCAGTATCTGATAATCAAGAAGTTGAGCCAGTTCCACCAGAATCTCTGCGTGGTGGGCGACGATTCGCAGTCCATCTACGCTTTCCGTGGCGCCCGCATCGAGAACATTCTCAACTTTCGCAAGGACTTCCCGCAGTGCAAGACCTTCCGCCTGGAGAACAACTATCGCTCCACCGAGGTCATCGTAAAGGCGTCCAACTCCTTGATAGCCAAGAATGAGGGACGCATTCCGAAGGAGTGCCGCTCGACCGCTCCGGGAGGCGAGAAGATAAGCGTGCTGTCCGCGTTCAATGAGCAGACGGAGGCCGTTCTCGTGGCGAGCGCCATCGTCGACCGTCTTCAGAGCGACAAGGCCCGCTACTGCGATTTTGCGATCCTCTACAGGACCAACGCCCAGTCGCGCGCGCTCGAGGAGGTGCTGCGCAAACGCAATCTCCCGTACGTGATCTACTCCGGCCATTCATTCTTCGAACGTGCTGAGGTAAAGGACCTTATGGCATATTTCAAACTTGCGTCGAACCCTCGCGACAGCGAGTCGTTCAAGCGCGCGGTGAAAGTTCCTTCTCGCGGAATCGGCGACACAAGTATGGCGAAGCTGTCTGAATTGGCCGCAGCAGGCGGCCAATCGTTAATTGAGGCTGCGGCTTCGCTGGCCGAGAGCTCCGAGGGCTGGAGAAAGTCGAGCGTCGCGGCGCTGCGGGACTTCTGTCAGAAGATTCTCAGCTGGTCGCAACTCATTAATAAAGAGGATGCTTACACGCTTGCGAAGCGCATTGCGGACGAGTCTGGGCTCTATGCTTTTTACCGCTCGGACACGTCCATCGAGGGGGCTTCGCGGCTTCAGAACATCGACGAGCTTCTGAACAGCGTTTCTTCTTACGTTGAGGACACGAATGCGGCGGCTATTGCCGAGCTTGAGGCGGAAAATCCTGAGGCTGAGACTGTTGTGGTTCCGGAGGATTTCCCGATTCCACGGCTTGACGGCTTCATCGAGAACATTTCGCTGCTCAGCAGCATCGATATGGGCGACGAGGAGGATTCCTCGAACAAGATTTCCCTGATGACCGTGCATTCGGCTAAGGGTCTGGAGTTTCCGTACGTTTTCGTGGTCGGGATGGAGGAGAATCTCTTTCCGTCCGGCGGTATGCTCGCGGCGCCGCAGGATATCGAGGAGGAGCGACGGCTCTTTTATGTGGCGCTTACGCGTGCGGAAAAGGTTGTATATCTGTCGTTTGCGCAGGAGCGTATGCGTAACGGACAGCACGAGTCGAATGCCGTCAGCCGTTTCCTGAAGGAGATTGACAGCGACTGCCTCGACCGTCCGCTTGACGATGATGCTCCGACCTCAGGCTTCGGCGGAGGAGCCTGGCGCTCGGGTTCCGGCTTCGGCAGGGGAGCGTCTTCGGGCGGCGGCTACCGCTACGGCGAGTCCGGCAAAGTCACTTACGAGAGGCGCGCTTCCTACGGCCAGCGCGGTTATTCCTCCGCTTCAGGTTCCGGCCGCGGCTCCGGGTCAGGCGCATATTCTTCCGGCCGCAGCGCCGCTGCGTCCAATCCTGCCCGCCCTTCAGCAGCCCCTGTCCGTCCTTCTGCAGCCCCTGTAAAGCCTGTTCCGCAGTATTCTGAGGCCGATTTCCATCCTGAGGAAATGTCTTCCTTCAGAATAGGCCAGAGAATCGAGCACAACCGTTTCGGCCCCGGGCTCATTCTGGATCTGAGCGGAGTTGCTCCTGACATCAAGGCCAAGATTTCTTTCGATTCCTTTCCGGAACCGAAAATTATTCTGCTCAAATACGCCAAGATGAGAGCAGAAAAGAAATAAATATCGTTTTAGATGACTAATTGATGCAAAAATTCCATTATTTTTTCGTTTTAGCATTTGTTTTTCAGAAATAATGGTTATTTTTGCAGTGAAGTTTTTCATAGTTTAAGTTTAGGTTATGTAGTGGAGCGGACGCAGTGATGTGTCCGCTTCATGATTATTTATATTATGCGACAGCATAGTATAAAAATATCCATTTACCGGAGCCTGCGCGACAAGCTTATTAAAGAAAGATATATGTTTTAGCGTATACGAATCTTTAATCTCTTGATTTAAAAAAGATTACCCATAGAAATATACCTTTTTGAGGAGATGCTGCAAAGTTTCTTCATACATTTGCCGCGACCGGAAATCCGGCCGTGGCGCAGGTCGTGGCGCCATCCCATAATATGAACGCAGAGAACGGCCTCCCTGCCCAATAATCAGACTATGAAAATTTACCCATTGATGATGTTAGGATTGGCCGCAGGCCTCATCTCCTGCGAAAATCTGCTCGGACCCGCTCCCGACGGCGAACTGAGGCTGCGCTTCTCGCGCGACCTTTCCGCAATGACGCGCGCCGCCGAAGAGATTCCTGACACGAACGATTTCATCCTCAACGTGACTGACTCGAAGGGAAAGTCCGTGTACAGCGGAAAGTATGGCGACTCGCCTGAATCATTGCTCGTTACGCCGGGAAGCTACACCGTCTCCGTGCGCTCCGCCGACTTCTCTAAACCGGCTTTCTCCGCCCCTGTCTACGGAGACGAACAGGTCGTGGTCGTCTCCTCCTCGAACGTCTCGGAGGTGACTCTGAACTGCACGCTTCAGAACTGCGGCGTGCGTCTGAAGATAGCCTCGAACTTTCTGACGAGCTACCCGCAGGCGACGCTGCACCTCAAGGCCAAGACGGGCAGCCTCCTGTATGCCTACAAGGAGAAACGCACCGCGTATTTCCAGCCCGGCGACGTCTCGCTTGTGCTTAGCGAAGCATCGGTGGACAAAACACTGCTGACCAGGACATTGGAAGCACGTGAAGTGCTTACGCTGAACGTCTCCGCCCCGGCTGCGAGTACCACATCGTCAGGAGGACTCAGAATAGAAGTCGATACTGTAAAATCCTGGCTCTCGGAGAATTACACGATAGGAAGCTCGGGAAGCGGAAGCGGCTCTTCCGGAGGTTCCAGTATGAACGATGCGCTCAGCGTCGCCGATGCACGCTCCTCGGCCGGCGCGGAGGACGTCTGGGTGACCGGGTACATTGTCGGAGGGAATCTGACGGCTTCGGGGATGAAGACTTCAGGAACCTTCACTTCGAAGACGAACATCGTCCTCGCGGCCCGTTCCTCCACTACCGACAAGTCTTCCTGCCTTTCCGTTCAGCTGGACAAGGGGGACATCCGTGACGCGCTGAATCTGGTCGACAATCCCGAAAACCTCGGCTGTCGCGTCTATCTGAAAGGGGATATCGTGGAGGCCTACTACGGCATCCCGGGGATGAAGAATCTCACTGAGTTTGAACTGAGGTGACGCGGCGTTCTGCCGTACAGCCCCCTTCCGCCACGATAAAAAAGTGGCCGGAACAGGTCCCGGCCACACAAAAAGAGAGTGTTTAAAATCCTTTCCTGTCGACTGTCCAGTCAGGATAGTTTGAGGAACGGTATGTATCGTCAAGGAAGAATTGGCTGGCTTCTGCCAGCCCCTTGAGCTGCCAGTCGAGCCACTTGAGGGTGATCTCCGCGAAGGCTCCGCCGTGCGGCTGCGCGTATGTCGCCATATGTCCGACAGGCAGGTTGCAGAGCGCTACCGGCACGTGGTCGATTTTCGCGAAGTTCTGCGCTGACGGCTCGAATGCCACGTCGTCAGGTCCGCCGATGAGGTAGAGGACCGGCGCGTGGAGCTTCACGAGGTCCGCCTGGGTCGCCGTGCCGCCGAATTCCTTGCCGTAGAGTCCGCCTTCAGTCACCGACTTGGCGAATCCTGCCGCAGGCCCCTCTGCAGGGCGCTTGCTGCCCGGTTCCTCGACCGGGAACGGAGGCTTGTGCCCCACATAGCCGCTGTTCAGCGCGATGGTCGTCGTGATGCGCGGATCCACTGAACCGGAGAGTGCCTGACCGCCGCCACAGGATTGGCCGGAGGCCGCTATATGCTTCATATCCACTTTGTTGTAGAATAAGCTCGATGGGTCGGCGTTCAGAGACTCCATTACATCCATCGCGTGCACCATATACTCGGTGTCGGTCATTCCGAGACTCTGTATTTCGCTGCTGCTGAGCTCTTTGAATGAACCTACCGCCGCCACGATGTAGCCGTGCGACGCGATTTCCGTGAGGAACTTCTCGAAATATTCCGAAGAGAACGAGCATCCGCCGTTCGCGAAGAGCAGCAGCGGCAGCGGACCGCACTGCTTCACGGCGTAGTCGAGGTTCGCCGGGCGGTAGATCGTGTAGTCGGGCGCCTCGTCGCTGCGGTCAATGACGGCCTTGTACGGTCCTGTGCCGCCGTCTTCGACCTGCAGGAAATTCGCCGTGTTCACGATCAGCTTTCTGGCGGCCATCCAGTTCAGCAGTTCGTCAGGCCAGCTGTCGGTGGTGTTCGCGCTGCGGCGATCGGCCATTCCGAACGGTCCCACGCCGTCGCCGTACATATGCAGCTCGGCGTTCTTGCCCGCTTTTTTCCACTCCAGGAAGAGTCCGAGGCAGCCGGCAGCAACGTTAGGATGCTCCGCGCGCGTCATTATGAGAAGATCGGGAGCGTTCTCCGGCACGACCACGTCCATCAGCGACGGCCCGTACACAGTCACCAGGAAATCAGGCATTTCGCCCTCCTGCGCGGTGATCGTGGCGCCTGTCGCGACGCCTCCGCCCGCGGAGAAGCCGAGCACTCCGACTTTCGCCGGGTCAATGTTCCACTCGCCCGCGTGCTCGCGTACGAGCTTCACCGCCGCGCGGCAATCCTCGACCGCCCGCATATTCGCGGCATCGCCCTCGACGCTCGGCATAGGATTCGCGTTCGCGTTCGCAAATTGCTGAAATTCAGTCACGTCGTAGGTTTTGAACGGCATTCCCGCGGCCGCTGTTCCAGCGTCCAATTTCTTATTTTTCTTTTTCGCCTTGCTCTGGCTTGCCGCCGGAGGGGTGGTGGAATTGTTCAGGCGGTACTTGAGTCCGATTGCGGCTACGCCCCTCTCGTTTAGGAGCTTGGCCATTCTTTCCACGTCATTCGTCCACGAGAGGAACCTCATCGCTCCGCCCGGGCAGAGGATTACGGCCGTACCCACATTCTTGTCGGCGCTTGGAAGATAGACTTCGATGGACGGCTCGCTCACCCCGGAGATGATTTTCTGCCCGTCGCGCACCGTGACGGTTTCCTGCGCGTCCTTAGGACCTTCATTCTGCACCGGTACCGGCAGCACGATCTGCCCCATTGCGCTGACCTGCAACAGCAATGCGCTGAGAATTAATGAGTTGATTTTCTTCATATCTTATCGGTTTCTGCGAGATAGTAATTTATATCAAGGAATCGTTCTTTGTCAAAAATGTGGTCGGAGTCTCTCCGACCACATTTCCCAATAACCAATAATTATTAACCCAAATGTATGATTAGATCTTTACTTTCGCGCTGAGACGGATGTCATCGGAGGAGCTGCCGAGCAGCAGTTCGATTTCACCCTCTTCGAGTGCCCAGGCGTTCGTGGCCTCGTCCCAATAGCTGAGTTCGCTTACAGGGATTTCGAGGGTCACGGTCTTGGTCTCGCCGGCTGCGAGAGTCACGCGGCTGAATGCCTTGAGCTCCTTCGACGGATACTCGACCTTGGCATTCAGGTGGCGGACGTAGAGCTGAGGTACTTCGTCAGCGGTCATAGCGCCGGTATTCTTCAGGTCGAAGCTGACCTTGATGGTGCCGTTCGGCTTGTAACTGGACTTGTCGGTGGAGATGTTGGCATACTCGAAGTCCACGTATGAAAGGCCGTGGCCGAATGCGTACATCACAGGCTTCTGCTTGGTGTCGAACCAGCGGTAGCCGACGAGCAGTTTCTCGGTGTAGAGAGCATCAGGAGCCTTTCTCATTCTCCAGGCGTTTCTGTCGCCGGTGATGTCCTTGCGGTACTGGTTCGTGAAGAGGTCGCCCTCATCGTCGGCCTTCTGAGGGAAGTTGCCCATTGCATATGCAGGGGAATCCTCAAGCTGGATAGGGAAGGTGAACGGAAGCTTGCCTGAAGGGGCGATATTTCCGAAGAGGATGTCTGCAAGGGCGTTTCCGCCTTCAAGACCGTTCCACCAGCCTTCTACGATGGCAGGAGAGTATTTGGTCAGCTCCTGAAGGTCGCAAGGACCGCCGGAGATGATTACGCTGACGATATTAGGGTTCACTTCAGCGAGAGCCTTCACGATCTCATCCTGGCCTAAAGGAAGCTTGATGCTTGTGCGGTCGAAGCCTTCGGACTCGATATTCTTGTTCGTTCCGCAGACGAAGATCACAAGGTCAGCATCCTTGGCGGCTGCCACAGCCTCGGCGAGAAGCTTAGGATCTGCAGGCTCATCGAGGGACTTGGCGTTGTCCGGGCCTTCCATTGCTCTGCCGAAGAAACTTGCGTAGTTCTTATATGCCTGAGCATAAACTACCTCTACGCCTTCCGGAGCCTTGTTCTGAATGCCCTGAAGCGGAGTGATTTCATATACAGACTTGACACCTGCACCGACACCGCCTGACTGGGTCAGAGCTACGGCGTTGCGGCCGATGACAGCTATCTTCTTGACATCCTTGCCGATAGGAAGGATGTTGTTCTCATTCTTGAGAAGCACTACGGATTTTGTAGCCACTTCGTAAGCGGTCTGGCGGCTCTCAGGAGTGGAAGCAGTCTCATTGTTGCAGTTCTCAGGAGCGATGGCCTCTACGGTGAAGCGCAGGCGCAGGAGTTCGCGGACTTTCTGGTCTACAACGCTTTCGGGAACTGCACCGGCCTTTACTGAGTCGATGAGGGCAGGTCCGAGATAGGTGTCGCCTGTCATCTGGACATTAAGTCCGTGCATAGCTGCGCCCATAGTGCTGTGTGTTCCGCCCCAGTCGGAGATGGTAGGACCGTTGAAGCCCCATTCGCCGCGCAGGATTTCGTTCAGAAGATGCTCGTTTTCAGAACAGTAGTAACCGTTTACCTTGTTATATGCAGGCATTACGGCCCAGGCGCCGGCCTCTCTGATGGCGGCCTCGAAAGGCTTGAGATAGAGTTCGCGAAGTGTGCGTTCATCAATCTTTACATCTACGCTTCCTCGGTTGGTTTCCTGGTTGTTAACTGCGAAATGCTTGATGCAGGCTGCTGTACCGGCATCCTGAGCGCCCTTCACATAGCCTACAGCAAGTCTTGCCGCAAGGAAAGGATCCTCGCTCAGATACTCATAGGTACGGCCTCCCACAGGGAGTCTCTGGATATTGATGGCAGGTCCCAGGATGACATCCTTGCCTCTTCTGCGGGCCTCGGTGCCCATACCTGTACCATATTTATAGGCCAGTTCCTCGGACCAGGTTGCTGCAAGAGCGGAACCGGTAGGGAAATAGGTGGCGGAGTCGGTGGTCCATCCCAGTGACTGGAAGTGATCACCGCCTTCCTCGCGGATTCCGAAAGGACCGTCAGAATAGCGGATTTCCTGAATGCCGAGTCTTGGTATGCCCTCCGAAGACATATTGGTCTTGCTGTGAAGCATCTCGACCTTCTCTTCGAGGCTCATCCCGGCGATGATCTCGTTGATTTCCTTGTCGTGGGCGAGGAGTTTGCTCTGAGGAGTCTGTGGTGTAGTCGCACAAGCCACCATCACGAATGGAGCTGCGACCAGAAGTTTGATGAATCTGAGTTTCATACGGGTGTTATTTTGTTTATCTGATTTCGGGTTATCGGAAGATTTCCGAACAAGTTTTAGCAAAAGCAAATATAGATTGTATTATTCAAAAACTCTGTCAGAGAAGTACAAGCTTGGTTACCTGAGTACAAAAATCAGTATTTGCTCGGCAGTTTACCGAACTGTTTCTGGAAAGCGGCGGCAAAATGGGATGGCGAACTGAAGCCCACCATATCCGAGATGGCGGAAATCTTGTATTTTCCCTCCTTTATCATTTCCGCAGCCTTGTTCAGCTTGAAGGTCTTGAAGAACTCATTCGGCGTCTGCCCCGTGAGTCCTTTTATCTTATAGTACAGCTTCGTCCTGCTCATTCCCAGGTTCACTGTCATCTCGGAGATATTGAGTTCGGATTCCATAAGATGCTCTTCCATAATGGCGTAGAGCTTCTCGAGGAGCCTTTTGTCCTGCTGGGAGATGGCCTCTTCCTCCACCTCTACCTTTTCTATGGACGTGCTTTCACCCAGTGCCTTGCGGACATTGTCACGATTCCGAAGGAGCGATGAGATGACAGCCTTGAGGTAATTCGGGTCGAAAGGCTTTACTATATAGGCGTCAGCCCCTGCATTCATACCCTCTATCTGATCTTCTGTCGTGGTCTTCGCGGTCAGCAGGATAAATGGAATGTGTGAGAGCCCGATGTCATCCTTAACCATCCGGCAGAGTTTCAGACCGTCCATCTCCACCATCATTATGTCCGAGATTATCACGTCAGGGTGCATCTCCTCGATCTTTCTATATCCGGATATGGCATCCGAACGGGTAATGACTTCATATTCAGTCGAAAGGACAAGAGCCAGGTAATAAAGTATTTCACTGTCGTCATCGATTACCAGAATCTGCGTTCTTTTCACTGTGCCGGCGGCAGTGGCGGGATGTATGGTGTATTCGCTCTTGTAGCAGCTCCCGTCCACCGTGTTCTGATTGGCGGGCTCGACTTTGGAGAGCTCCGCCTGGGAATATGCGGAATTGTCCGCAGGCAGCGCGAAGAAGAACTCTGAACCTCGGCTGCTGCCGTCTTCCGCCTTGCCGTCACGCATACCTATCAAGCCGTGGTGGGTCTCCACGAGGGATTTGGAGAAGGACAGGCCTATGCCGGTTCCGCCTGTTCTGCAGTCAGGGTTGATTCTCGTGAAACGGGTGAAGATTTCAGCCTTCTTATCATCCGGAATGCCTATGCCTGTGTCGGTTACGGAGACCAGAAGGTAATTTCCGTTCATCCGGCTGTCCCCGGCAAACAGACTGCCGGCCTCCTGTCCGCTGCAGACTTTGGCGCAGAGAGACACGGCCCCTCCGGAAGGAGTGTATTTGAATGCGTTGGACAGCAGATTGTATACGACCTTCTCGAATTTGTCGCTGTCCACCCAGCAGAGAAGATAGTCAGGACAGTCGAGAGTGAAAGTGATCTCTTTTCTTTCAGCGACGTTCCCGAAGGTTTCGTAGATGTTATGGATGATTCCTGCGACATCGCAGGCTTTTACATTCAGCGTCAATTTCCCGTGGTCAAGTTTGTTGAGGTCCATAAGCTGTCCCACCAGTTTGAGCATACGGTCGGAATTGCGCTGGATCAGATGGGCCAGATGAGTCTGGCGGCTGGAAATCTGCGGGTCCTGGAGAAGTGTCTCGGCAGAGCCGGAGATAATGGTAAGCGGCGTGCGGAACTCGTGTGAAATATCCGTAAAGAAATCGATATTCTGCTGATTCATACGTAGTTGCATTTCCTTCTCCTGCTCGACCATTTCAGCCTTACGCTTTGACGTCTCATTATTTCTTCTGAGTTTTCTGATGAAAGCATATAGGCCGATCAGAACAAACAGCAGACTTATCTTCGCCGCCGTGGAGATATACCACGGCCTTCGTGAGACGATGCTTATGTCATAGGTCTGACCGGAAGTTCCTTCCGCAGGATTCACAAGCATAAATGACAGGCGGTGAGTGCCGTAAGGAATATTGTCCAGGGAGAATGACGTTTCGGAGAAGTCCCTCCATTCCCTGAATACGCCTTTGAAGATTGCTCTGCAGTTAAGATAGCTGCAATCGATGAGTTCAGAGGGCGTAATCGTAAGATTGAGATTGTTCACGGACTTTCCGAGTACTATCCTGTGACTGCCAGGACGTGCGAAATCTATGATATCCAGAAGTCTGCCTTTCTCGTCGGAAGTCATTACGCCTGCCACCTCTGGAATCCTGGATACGGAAGTCCGGGCGTTTCTTTCGATTACATTCAATTCTCCGCCCAGATATACAAGCATCTGATTGTCTTCCACCGGACACAGGGCGACAGTGGAGACTCCGGAAGAGGTCAGAATGGTTCTGAAGGCAGCTGAAGAAGGAATATACTGGAACAGATTATTATCCACAACCAGAAACATCCTTCCTCTGTCATCACGTACTATAGCGCTGATTTTTCCTTTGCTGAACGTATGTGATTGTGTCACTTCATACGTCTGAAGGTCCATAATCCAGAGGCCGTCGGAAGCTGTCCCTATCCAAAGATTCCCTTCATTATCAGGGCACAAGGCGACAATGTCGCTGACCGTTGTCATATACGAGACTCGATTCTGCCTTGTCACGGGATCGATGAAGCCTATCGCGGAATTGTGGAAAGCTGCCGCTATCTGCCCATTGTCCAGACAGGTGATGGCGGTCAGTCTGGTTTGAGGCATCAGACCATTCAGATTCACATCGGAAAGCTGGAAGCTAAACTGAGGATTGTCCGCCTGAGAATAGTTAAGCGTTCCGCTTCTTCCGCCTCCCCACAGCCCCCCATTCTTGTCTACTGCGATTTTCAGATACCCTGAGACAAAATCCGGGTGGTAAAAATGTGTAAGTTTGCGTTTACCCTCGGAATCTATAGTATATTCCCGTACATTTGAATCTGATGTAAGGAACAGACGATCAGAATCTTCATCCCAGGCAGCTGAAGAAGGAATATACTGGAACAGATTATTATCCACAACCAGAAACATCCTTCCTCTGTCATCACGTACTATAGCGCTGATTTTTCCTTTGCTGAACGTATGTGATTGTGTCACTTCATACGTCTGAAGGTCCATAATCCAGAGGCCGTCGGAAGCTGTCCCTATCCAAAGATTCCCTTCATTATCAGGGCACAAGGCGACAATGTCGCTGACCGTTGTCATATACGAGACTCGATTCTGCCTTGTCACGGGATCGATGAAGCCTATCGCGGAATTGTGGAAAGCTGCCGCTATCTGCCCATTGTCCAGACAGGTGATGGCGGTCAGTCTGGTTTGAGGCATCAGACCATTCAGATTCACATCGGAAAGCTGGAAGCTAAACTGAGGATTGTCCGCCTGAGAATAGTTAAGCGTTCCGCTTCTTCCGCCTCCCCACAGCCCCCCATTCTTGTCTACTGCGATTTTCAGATACCCTGAGACAAAATCCGGGTGGTAAAAATGTGTAAGTTTGCGTTTACCCTCGGAATCTATAGTATATTCCCGTACATTTGAATCTGATGTAAGGAACAGACGATCAGAATCTTCATCCCAGAATACATCGCAGAATCTCTCTTCGCCAAGGACTCGATTTATAATCTGGCCGATTTCCTCCACTTCGAGATTCTGAGTCTTCACATCAAAAGTTACAAGATAATGTCCGTCGGATATCAGCCAGACTTTCCCCCCACCGGCCACTATGCTTTTAACCTGATGCTCAGCGGCATAGCGTTCAAGAGGGAAGTAGTGTGGATTTACTGCCGGTTTCGCTTTCGCAAGGCCCTTGGTGCGGGTCATTATCCAATAATCCCCTCCCTTATCCTTCCTCACGAAAAGAGCGCTCCCCGCACTGACGTCTGTATCGAAAGGAAAATCCGAATCTGTTTCGGATATCAGGGCGTCTGAAGAGAAATTGTAGAAGTAATACTTGCCGTCGTACGCGAATATTACGGACTCATCCCCCATCGGAGACACGAATGTCAGTCTGTCAGGGCTCTCCATACCGGAGATCGCCCCGGTCAGAGGCTCGTAGGTGCAGTTCTCGAGATTAAACAATTTCACGTGAGGGAAGCTCTTCAGAAGCAGATATTCGGAAGAGACCTTCCAGGAATCCACTGCAGCATTGACCCCGGGATACGATCCGATCAGATGGTAGTCGGAGTCATATCGGTCGATTTTGAAATTACCGACAAGAAAGATATCTCCATCTGGAAGAATATAGACTTTTATGATTCGTGTATCACCGGCCTGTATCACATTCTTGAACGAGTCAGCCGTCGCATCATAACGGAACAAGCCATCCTCGGTCAGAGCCAGCACATCTCCTTTAGTGCTCTCGGCGAGGGTTGTGACAGATTTAAACTCTCCTCTTATCGGGATTCTGCGGAAAGATCCGGTCTGAGCATCAAAAATATCTACGCCTTGGTCGGTCCCTACCCACAAGGTATTGCGGGAATCACAGAAAACCCTGTTTATTCGGGAAGAACTCAGACAACCGGATTCTCCGTCAGAGGTAAAATGCAGATAGTTTGTGCCGTCAAAATGATAAAGACCGGAATCCTCGGTCCCTATCCAGATAAATCCCGTGGAATCTGTGCACATTGTGGTACAAGTCACATTGGCCGGGATATTTTCTATGCGGGCGCCGGGAATGCCGGCCTGCTCAGCTGAGGTGGAACAGGCTGAATAAAAGAGTATGGATAAGGAGAGGAAAAGACTCGTCTTTTTCATATCTGAAGCGACTGTAATGATAAATTCAAGCATTGCGAAATTACGAATAAAAAATGACACGGAAGCCCCCCTATACGTTGTATTAATGCCATAGTCTACGGGAAATCCCCGTTTTGGACCGCCAGAATCCATATCGGGATTGTTAATTTTGTACTGTGACGGTATTTTTCGGACAGAAACTCAGGAGTCGGGTTGAGATTTGTACAGTAAGGATAAAATACTTTTGACATTTTAAACACCTTTGTAAACAAAACTGACCACGTAAAGACAGCGGACAGCGCAAAGGAATGCGCTCATCTGTCTGCGACGAGAAGTTCTAACGGACTTAAAATACGTTTAACTTTATTAATAAACACAAAAACAACCATTTATGAAAAAACAAGCTTTCAAGCGTCTGGTATCTCTGCTGGGTGGTCTGATGATCTCCCTTCCGATGATGTTCGCCCAGAACAGGCTTGTCTCAGGAACTGTTGTGGATGACACCGACCAGGGTGTCATAGGTGCAGCGGTTATGATTAAGGGACAGACCACAGGTGTCGCCACTGATGTGGACGGCAAGTTTGAACTCAGTTGTTCTCCGAATGACGTACTCGTCGTGACCAGTATGGGTTATGATGATGTGGAAATCACTGTCGGTGACAAGACATCTTTCCGTATCGTCCTCAAGATTTCCCAGGAAGTGCTTGACGATGTAGTCGTAATCGGTTACGGTACCACCAGGGCCAAGAACTTCACCGGATCGGTGGATGTAATGAAGATGGAAGACTCCCCGATTTCTAACCTTGGACTTAACAATGTCTCCGATATGCTTCGCGGACGTCTCTCCGGTGTGATTATGGGAGCAGAGTCTTCCACGGTGGGCAGCAATGCCAGCATCCGCGTCCGCGGTCGCCGCAGCCTCGGTTCCACCAGCACATCCCCGCTTCTGGTAGTCAATGGCGTAATCTTCACCGGCAACCTTGAAGATATCGATTCCAATTCCATCGAGTCCATCAGTGTTCTGAAGGATGCCACTTCCTTGGCGGCATACGGCTCCAAGGCAGCCAATGGCGTGATTATGATTACCCTGAAGAAAGGTCAGGAGGGCAAACCGCTCATCAGCTTCTCCACCTCTCAGTCATTCTCTCAGCCTTCATACAGACAGAAGTTTCTCTCTCCGGAGAACTACATCAAGTACCGCAACGCCCGTCTGGGCCTCAGCGACCTGACAAACACCGATTGGATGTCCTTCCTCGAGAAGGCCAACTATGAGGCAGGCGAGACTACCGACTGGTATGATATGTCTACCCGCACCGGTTATACCCAGAACTACAACCTGAGCTTCTCCGGCCGCACCCAGAATTCGAACTACTATCTGGCACTGGGTCACTCCCAGATGAGAGGTATCGCTGTGGGCAATGACTTTATGCGCAACAATGCCTCGATGAATCTCAGCACCAAGATCAACAAGTACATCGAAATCGGTGGAAATATGGCCTACACCAACAGTTCAGACCAGTCAGTTTCCGCAAATATGGCGATGCTTATCAACTCTCCTTATATGGAGCCGTATCTTCCTGACGGAAAGACTCTCCGCTACTATGTAGAAGGTGTGAACTCTTCAAATATCAATCCTCTCTGGGAGGTATACAACGGCCGTGACGTCGACCAGAAGCGCTTCAACCTCAACCTCGGCGGTTTCGTCAGCGTGAACATTCCTTGGATAGAAGGGCTAAACTACAGGATGAACGTATCCTACACCAAGGTTCGTTCAGACAACTACTCCTTCACCCACGAGAACATCTCTCCTGTTCTTCTTTCCAATGACTGGGAAGGTATCGGACAGACTTCCGAGTATTACAACCTCTCCAACGCGAACGGTTCCATAAATCATTCGATGTCTGAGAACTGGGTTATGGACCACATTCTGTCATACTCCCGTTCTTTCGGAAAGCATTATGTGAGCGGTTCTCTCGTTTACACCCGTGACAGTGCGGAGAATTCCTACGAATCTATGACCGGCACAGGCTTCACCGCAGCAGGCGAAACTCTGCGCGGCTGGTACGCCCTGGGTAACGCCGACACCAAGAATTTCTCAAGTCCAACCTATACCCTCCATACAGACGTAGGCTATCTCGCACGTGTAATCTACTCCTATAAGGACACTTACCACTTCAACGCATCTCTGCGGCGCGATGGTTCCTCCGTATTCGGAGCTAAGAACAAATGGGGTAATTTCCCAGCTTTCGGTGCAGCGTGGACTATGACAAACGAGGAGTTTATGAAAGGCATCTCCTGGCTGGATTTCCTGAAGGTAAAGCTCTCCTGGGGTAAGAACGGCGCTCAGACACTTTCTCCTTACGGAACCCTTTCCACCATCGCTGTAGCCCGTGGAGGCGGCATCGCCAACTATTATGGTGGCGAAATTCACTGGGGACAGAAACTCTCCGCCCTCGGAAACCCTACCCTAGGCTGGCAGACCACGACTTCGTGGAACGGGGGCTTCGAGGCCGACTTCCTCAAGGGACGCATCCACGTGGATGTTAACGCTTATTCATCTAAGACAACTGACCAGATTTTCAACCGCAACATCCCTGTAATGACAGCAGGTATCACCACCCAGAAGGCAACTATGGGCCGCGTGGACAACAACGGTGTAGAAATCAATCTCAATACCGTAAACATCAAGAACTCCACCCTCAACTGGACTTCGAACTGGGTATTCACCCTGAACCGCAACAAGATTGTGGATCTCTACGGAGACGGTCAGGACGACCTTACCAACGGTTACTTCATCGGTCATCCTATCAGCACCATCTATGGCTATAAGACCAAGGGGATCTTCCAGGAAGGCACAAATGCCGGTCGTCCTATCTTCATCAAAGCCGACGGTACGGAGACTGACAACCCTTCTCCTGAAGATCGTCAGATCCTCGGAAACGGCGACGAGAACTTCCGTCTCTCCTGGGCCAACACTCTCAACTGGGGTAACTGGCAGTTCTATATGCTCATCCAGGGCATCTTCGGCGGCAACGGCTATGGCCTGGCCAACAACACGTTCGCTTATGTGACATTCAATACCACAGCGGCTTGTACCGCCCTTGACATACCTTTCTGGACAGCGCAGGAGCCTAACAACACCTACCCTGCCCCGAATGTAAACGAGAGCAAGTACGCCGTATACAATTCCTACGGCCACGTCCGTCTGCAGGATTTATCCCTCTCCTACAACTTCAGCAAGCTGGCAAACAAGATCGGTGTGAAGAACGCCCGTCTCACCCTGTCAGGCCGCAATCTCTTCTATATAGCTCCTAAATGGAAAATGAGCGACCCTCAGAACAGGAGCGGTTCCGGCATCGGTATTCCACGCGCCGTCACTTTGGGACTTAATATGACATTCTAACAGACTTCAAATTAGTAAAGAATATGAAAACATATAAATTAATACTGGGGCTGGCGGGCATTTCTCTGCTCGGAACCGTATCCTCCTGTGTTTCCGACAAGGATTTCCTTACAGAGAAACCGAAGGCTGAGCTTACTGTCGAGAATGCATATCAGACCAGCGATCAGGTTCTGAACACATTGCTTACCGGTTATTATGAGTTCGAAGATCTCTATTTCCCGAATTCCTGGGGACAGGGCATTATGTACAATACTTCCACAGGTACCGATATGACTGACAACAAGTACCAGCTCGGTATCGGTTCCCATATGAGCAACTTCTCCGCTGCCTGGTCCACAGATATGAGCCTGACCAAGAATCTGTGGGACAAATTCTACAAGATTATTTCCTACGGCAACCTGTCACTCAGCAAGATGAATGACGTGGAATGGTCAAACGACGAGGAAAAGAGCCGCATTGCTGCTGAAGCCAAGTTCCTCCGCGGACTTGCTTATCTCCGCCTCGGAGAACTCTTCGGAGGAGTTCCTATGGTTATGGAATATACTGAAACTCCTAACTATGCCTACGACCGTGCATCACGCAGCGAAACCTACGCCGCCGCCATCTCAGACCTTAAGGAGGCTTACGAAGTTCTTCCCTGGGATGTGAAAGCCGAGTACGGCCGTGCAGGCAAGGGCGCCGCAGGTATGTATCTCGCAGAGGCTTATCTTGCTGACGGCGTGGAGAGCAACAACTCTTCAGAATTCACTTCAGCCGCCACAGTGGCAAGGGAAGTAATCAAGCACCATCCTCTTATGACAGAGCGTTTCGGTGTGCGCCTTCCGGGTGTCAGCGGAAATGTAAACGGTATTCCTAATGCAGACGAGGACGGCAATGTCATCAGCGATCTCTTTGTCGCGCAGAATATCACCAGCTCCTCCAACACTGAGGCCATCTGGGTTATGGTAAGCGCTCCTGATTACGCTTCATATGCAGCCTACGGCGGCAGACGCCAGTGCACGCTGGGCTTCACTCCTGCACTTCAGGACTACAACTGGTCTGCTGAGTATGTACACGAGGGCGCAGCTTCCGGACCTTGGAAGGCCTTCTCCAGCAAGTACGGCGGTCAGATGAGCCCTGCCTCCCACGGCGGCACAGGTTGGGCGCAGAGCACTCCTACCTGGTATGCATCTTACACAATGTGGGATCCCGAGCACAACAACAATACCAAGGAAGATCTTCGTTACGTCGAGGACGTTACCGTAAAGACCGAATATATGTGCTGCGACGAGAACCATCCGCTCTACGAGCAGAAGGTGGGCTGGAACCACATCGACCACTCCACACCGGAACTCGCCGGTATCTACTTCCCTATCTGGTACAAAGAGACTCCATTCGATGCCTGGGATTATGATACTTCTCAGCCTGCGTCCTGGTTCGGCAAGTACGTATATTTCTACCGTTCACGCTATGCCGCACGTTCCGCTGAGGTTTATTTCCTCCTTGCTGAGGCTCTCCTCCGCTCAGGCGACACTGCCGGCGCAACAGAGGCCGTAAACACAGTACGTGCACGCTCACACGCGAATCCGTTCAGCACAGTCACCATCGACACCATTCTGGACGAGCGCGGACGCGAGCTCCTCTATGAGGAATTCCGCTGGGCAACCTTCCTCCGTATGAAACCGGACGAGTGGAAGCACAGAATCTATGACTACGGTATGTATTCAGCCCGCAGCGGTGCGGAAATCTATCCTGACATCCGCCGCTGGTCAGAAGAGACCGGAGAAATCAAGTTCAACCTCTTCCCAATCCCTCAGACCTACATCGACCTCAACACAGGTTCAGACGGTCTGTATCAGAACGACGGCTGGAATTAATCTGACTTCCGGAGCAGACGGCAGCGCCGGCCGACGCACAAAGTCAAGCTCCGGTTAACATCTGATTGAACACATTATGATTGGCCGCACGCATCCGCGCTGCGGCCAATTTTGAATTCATCTGAAAATGCACAAATTTTTAAGTTTACTTCTGACGCTCGCGCTTCTTCTCCCGGCGGGCATTGCACGGGCTCAGTACCCGGGCAGCAAGTACTATCCGCTGGTGAATGGCACTTCGGTGACTTTCGTGCTGGAAACTCCGCCTTCAGCTTCACGCGTTCAGCTTTACGGAGACTTTCTTCCGGGCGTGAACGAGTACAATCTCGGCGGCAACGTCGATATGGTCCGCGGCGAGGATGGGAAATGGACTTATACCGCGGAAGGACTCGCTCCTGATTTCTACTTCTATTATTACGTTGTGGATGGTGTAAGGACTCCCGACCCGTGGAACCTGAAACAGGTCTGCAACTACTCTGAATTCTACAACACTTTCCTTGTCGAAGGTCCTGAAAGCGAGAACCTTGACTATGCCGATGCTCCTCGCGGGACGATGACCTCCATCTGGTACGATTCGCCGGAATACGGCGGACAGCGTCATCTGAATGTCTGGCTTCCTGCGGGTTATACGCCTGAAAAGACATATCCGGCTCTCTATATGATTCCGGGAGGCGGCGATGACGAGGAGACTTGGACCGATATGGGCCGTCTGCCTCAGATTATGGACAATCTGATTGCGAAAGGGGAGGCCGAGCCTATGATAGTCGTTCTCTTCAATGCGATGCCGAACCAGCTGGCGGCTCCTCACATTATGGACCCGATTCCGGGTGCCAAGACCCATTTCGAGCTGATGGGCACGGAAAAAGGCAAGTCGGGCGGAGAGTTCGTCAACGACCTGCTGCACAATATCATTCCTCTCGTGGAAAGTCGATATTCGGTACGCTGCGACAGGGAAGGACGCGCCGTCTGCGGAGTATCAATGGGCGGCGTTTATGAAATGTATCTGGCTGAGCATCACCCTGATGTGTTCGGATCGTACTGTTTTGTGGGCACCGGCATAATGGGAGGTACCGCAGATCAGGCGGATGAGGCGATAGTTCCTCTTTCCAAGGCCGGCTATAAACTGATCTGGGTAGGCGCCGGCAGCAAGGATATGGCTCTGGGCAGCGCTCAGAATCTGATGGGGGCCCTGGACCGCGCGAAGCTCCCGTATCAGTATTACGATTGCGGAGACGGTCACAACTGGCGCTCCTGGCGCCGGGACCTGCAGAAATTCGTCCCGCTGCTGTTCCGCTAAAATCACACTTTGAAATCCGATGTGGAATGACTACCTTTGAGTTCCACGCCGTCGAATAAGAGAAATCAAATTAATAACATTATGAAATCCAGACTCTTACTCATAGCAGCGCTGCTGCTTTCGTCTCAGGCGGCCTTCGGCCAATGGGGACAGTTCAAAAGCATCGAACCTTCCACTGCGAAGGCCAAAGTTATGACTACACTCGATCAGTTTACCTATTCCGATGACCTGCAGTACCCTACATACAGGGACGTCGTGTATGCCCATCGCGACAGTATGGATCTGCACGTCAGGATCATCACTCCGGGCATCCGCTCCGAGAAACCTCTCCCTTGCATCTATTTCGTTCAGGGTGCTGCCTGGTTCAAACAGAACCTCGACCAGAAGCTCAGCTATCTTATGGGCTTCAGCCAGAGGGGCTACATCATCGCGATGATTGAGCACAGACCTTCCACCACGGCCAAATATCCCGCCCAGATCCAGGACGTGAAATCTGCCGTGAGATTCGTCAGGGACAACGCCGACAAATACCATATCGATGTCAACAATATGTTCATCTGGGGCGATTCGTCAGGCGGAAATATGGCCCTACTGGAGACCCTCACCCAGGACATTCCGTCCCTGGACACGCCAGAGGAATATGGAAAGCAGTCCCTCGCGGTCAATGCCTGCGTAGCCTTCTATCCTGTCACCGACGTGCTCAGAATGCAGGAATTCGCTCCTGACTATATGGACCACATCAGCGAGAACAGCCCGACCGGAACCCTTTTCGGCCACATTGCCGTTATGGAAAACCCAGACATCGTAAAGACTGTCAGCCCGATAGAGTACGTGACTAAAGAAAAGGCCGCGACAACAGTCCCTATCATCATAGTGACCGGCAACCGGGACAATGTCGTTCCTTACGAGCAGAGCGTCATTATGGCCGACAAGCTTGAGGAGAACGGCTACGACTACAAGTTCTACAAGATCGAAGGCGGCGACCACGGCAGCAAAGAATTCTGGTCCATCGAAGTCTCCAACCTTGTCGACAACTTCTTCAAGGCTCATATGAAATAGGCCTCGCAGCAGCGGGTAATAAGCTAATAATTGATAGAAACAATCAGACAGAAATCCGACCTCCTGTTGTTTCGTAAATAGCTAACTGTTAAAGATATGCATAATTTTTTCAAGATTTGTTCTCTTGCTGTTCTCATCCTCGTTTCCGGAATGTTGAACGCGCAGACTGTCCGGAAGATGACTGTTGAAAACGGTGGAACCGGCACATTCAAGGCTGAAATAGTCTCTGACTCCACATTGACGGCATTTACTATCTATCGTCCGTCGGTTTTGCCGTCAGAACCCCTTCCTGTGGTACTTTACGGTAACGGCGCCTGTATGAATTCAAGTGTCGAGGCCCGTTATTTCCTGAACGAACTGGCTTCCCACGGATACATCGTGATAGCTATCGGCCCTTATAATGAAGATGATTTCATCGCTCACTGGACAGAGGTAATGACGATGATGCATCCGGGATCCAAGCAGGTCATCCTTGCGGACGGATCTGAAGTGAAAGCTCTTACCCGTGAGGAACTCCGTGAGTATCTGACCGAACAGAATGCCGCTAAGGAAGCTGCTCAAAAGCAGACCCGAAAAAAGAAGAACAAGACTCCTGAGCCGGAACCGTTCCGCACTTATCCCCGTCAGCTTCTCGAGGCTCTCGACTGGCTTACAGACCAGAATGCGAACGAAGAGTCCGAGTACTGCGGACATATCGACCTGGATAAGGTTGCTGTAATGGGACAGTCCTGCGGCGGTGCCCAGGCCATCGCTGTTCTTCACGATCCGCGCATTTCCACAGGAATCATACTGAATTCCGGTATGGGTGAAATGGCTATGCAGGGTGCGAGCCCTAATTCTCTTCAGCATATTCGGGTTCCTATGCTTTATGTAGTGGGAGGCGAGGCTGATATGGCGACCGGAAATGCCGCAAAAGATTTCGAGTCGATAGAAAAAGTCCCTGTCTTTATGGTGAATACCATAATCGACGGTCACGAAGGCTCCTACTATGAAGCTCACGGAGGCAAATATGCCGTCATCGTGAATCAGTGGCTTGAATGGCAGCTTAAAGGCAAAGCCGGTCAGAGTGCTCCGTTCCTTAATGACGACGCTTTCCACGCCTTGTACGGTGACTGGACTCTGGACAGGAAAAACTGCGGCGTTTATGGCGAGAAATAAAGAGCGGATTCTCCGCGCATTGTCTGGCGTGAAGTGAATATGCAGATGCCGGTCAATTTCTTATTCCCGCAAATTTTCTGTATATTCGCTCGGCTGAAGCGGAAACGCTTCGACCGCAACGCTGATTCTAATTCCAATGAAAATATGACAAACAGATTTTTCCTCTCAGCCGCTCTCGCGCTGACGCTTTGCACGGCGGCCGGAGCACAGCAGGCGCTGAGTTTCAGCGCGCCCGTAACTTCCCCGGAGATCAATCCTGATCATTCCGTAACTTTCAGATACAGAAACCCTAAGGCGGTCACCGTGCAGCTGCAGGGAGATATGTTCTCTGACGGCAAGCCGGTGGAAATGACCGAAGGCGCAGACGGCGTGTGGACCTACACCACCGCCCCGCTCGAAGGCGAACTCTACCTTTACAGCTTCGTGGTCGACGGAATGAGGACGGGGGACCCGTCCAATATGTACCGGAACCGCGACATCGCCACCTGGACCAACTTCTTCACCCTGAGCACGGAGCAGGATGACAAGGGCTGGTACTACGAGACTCACGACACCCCTCACGGAACCCTTTCCAAGAGATGGTACGAGAGCCCTACACTCGGCGCCACAAGACGCATATCAGTCTATACCCCGGCCGGTTATGAGAAAGGAAAGGACAAACT
>CAVCSJ010000007.1:0-3675 GCA_963604895.1 bacterium | reverse complement strand
TCATTCGTAGAGAGCAATTACCGCGTGGCCAAGGGCTATCAGAACCGCGCCATCGCCGGCCTTTCTATGGGCGCCCGCCAGTCCTGCGCAGTTTCTAGGTCTAACCCTGGCACATTCGCATATGTGGGTATGTTCTCCGGAGCAGTCCCGGCCGATACTCCTGAACAGGAAGCCGCTCTCGCCACACAGATGTCCAAGGGCAAGGCTCCGCTTCTTTACTGGATCGCCTGCGGCAAGGATGACGGCGTGAAGAAGAACTCGATGCTTCTCTATGACTATTGCCAGTCCAAGGGCTACCCTGTAGAGTATTACGAATCTGAAGGCGGTCACACCTGGCGCAACTGGAGAGTATATCTCACCCTCTTCGCCCAGAAGATATTCAGATAGACAATAATTCAATTCAGCATAATCAGCAGACTGGTCGCCGAAACGGCCGGTCTGCTTTTTTTCTGAAATATGGAGCATTTGGAATAAAAAGGAATCGAAACTTTTCGAAAGTATTGGAAAGTTCATACAATCTCATTACCTTTGACGAACCACGCATTAAGAAGACTAAAACTCAAATGAATAATATGAAGAGATTGTTAATCTGTGCAGCTATGCTGGCTCTGGTGGGGTCAGCCGCTATGGCTCAGGAAATCACTGAGCAGGATCCATCAAAACACGTTGTCCGCACTTTCCCTATCAACGAGGAGCATCTGCAGTTCCACAGCGAGGTTCTCGGAGTGGACAAGAGCTTCTCCGTGATTCTTCCGAAGAGCTACAAAACCGACACCGACAGAAAGTACCCTGTAGTGTATCTTCTTCACGGTCACGGCGAGAATGACTGGGAGTGGGCGAACATCAACGTAGCTATGATTCACGAGCAGATAAGCAAATGCGTATCAGACGGTTCCGCGGCCGAGATGATCATCGTCAAGCCTAATGCCACAGAGAATCAGTCGGGTTATTTCAACCGCGAAGGCTGGAGATATGAGGACTATTTCTTCAATGAACTTATCCCTGCCATCGAGAAGAGATACCGCGTGATCGCTGACAAGGGACACCGTGCCATCGGCGGCCTGTCAATGGGCGGCGGCGGTTCATTCTATTACGGAGTACGCCATCCTGAGATGTTCTCCAGCGTTTACGCCATCAGCGCAGCCGTAGGCATCAAGAGCAATGACAAGAACAGCCAGAACAACATCTTCGACGGCCGTGAGGATTTCGACCAGATGAGCGAGGATCAGCTTGAGGCTCTGCGCGGCGTGGCGTTCACCCTGGACTGCGGTGACGACGACTTCCTTTTCGCCGGCAATGTGGCAGTTTACCAGCAGATGAAGAAGCACAGACTGAATGTTCAGTTCAGATGCTATGAAGGCTCTCACGCTTCATATTATTGGTACGACGCTCTTGAAAGGGCTCTGCGCTTCTGGACACGCCATTTCTCTGACCAGTGCAAATAATTATGAGACAGTATTTCATTCCGGCCATAGCATTGCTTGCTGTGACCGCCTGCGGCCCGAAGTATCAGGTTCAGGAAAAAGAAGGTTATAATCTTGTCACCCAGAAGGGTGGCCCGACACTAGGCTACAGCCCCGCTTCCGGAGTTACTCTCCTGGAAGATAAGGGCTTCGCATTCAAGGACTTGAATCAGAACGGCCAGCTCGACGTCTATGAGGACTGGAGAAAGACTCCAGAGGAGCGCGCCAAGGATCTCGCGTCCCAGCTTTCCATCGACGAAATCGCCGGTCTGATGCTCTACAGCAGCCATCAGAGAGTCCCTTCCGAGGAACTCACAGAGGCCCAGCAGAAGTTCCTGAAGGAGGATAATCTGCGCGCCGTGCTCATCACTTCCGTAAAGGATACCAGGACAGCCGTCATCTGGAACAACAATATGCAGGCATTCACCGAGAGCGTCGGCCACGGCGTTCCGAGCAACACCAGCTCCGACCCGCGCCACCAGGCGAGCGCCGATATGGAATTCAACGCAGGAGCGGGCGGTGATATCTCCCGCTGGCCCAGCTCGCTTGGTCTGGCGGCTACATTCGATCCTGCATTGGTCGAAGAATTCGGCCGCATCGCATCAGCCGAATACAGGGCTCTGGGCATCGCCACGGCTCTCTCTCCGCAGATAGACATCGCGACAGAACCTCGCTGGTGGCGCTTCAGCGGCACATTCGGCGAGGATCCGAACCTCACGACCGATCTGGCCCGCGCCTACTGCGACGGCTTCCAGACCTCTCCTAAGGACAAGCGACTCAACGGCGCCTGGGGCTGGGAGAGCGTGAACGCGATGGCCAAGCACTGGTACGGCTACGGCGCAGGAGAAGGCGGTCGTGACGGCCACTTCGGCCACGGCAAATTCTGCGTTTACCCGGGCGACAACCTCAAGATGCACAAGCAGGCGTTCATCGAGGGCGCATTCCATCTTAACGGCGGCACCGGCAGCGCGACTGCCATAATGCCGGTATACGACATCCTGTGGAACCAGGCTCCGGACGGCTCGAACGTAGGAGGAGCCTACAGTGACTTTGTAATCCGCCAGGAGCTTCGCGAGGGCGCCGGCTTCGACGGCGTAGTCTGCACAGACTGGAATGTCACTTACGACTGCACAAGTATGGACACGAACGGAAACGGCAAGCCTTGGGGCGTGGAAGACCTCAGCGTCGCGCAGAGACACTACCGCGCCATATTGGTCGGAACCGACCAATTCGGTGGTAACAATGACAAGGTGCCTGTTCTCGAAGCATATCAGATGTTCGTGGACAACTTCGGCGAGCAGGCAGCGCGCGAGCGTTTCGAGAAGTCGGCTTACCGTCTGACTCTCAACTCTTTCCGCACAGGTCTCTTCGAGAATCCATATCTGGATCCTGCCGAGTCCGAGGCCGTTGTGGGCAATCCTGAGTTTATGGCGAAGGGTTACGAGGCCCAGCTCAAGTCCGTGGTAATGCTTAAGAATCACGAGAATGCGCTTCCTGTGGCTCAGAAGGCGAAGGTTTACCTGCCTAAGCGCTATTATCCTTCGACTAGAGCCATTTTCTTCGGCGGTATGAGTCAGGACAAATGGGACTGGATGATTAAACCGGAGTCCGTATCCCCTTATTATGAGATAGTTGATACTCCTGAGGAGGCCGACTTCGCTCTGGTGGCCATCAAGCAGCCTGCCACCCAGATGGGTTATGAGCAGTCAGACCTGAAGAAGGGCGGCAACGGCTATGTTCCGATCACTCTTCAGTATGATACATATACCGCGACGGACGCACGCGAGCAGAGCGTCGCCGGCGGAGACCCTCTGGAGAGCTTTACGAACAGATCCTACAAGGGCAAGACCGTTCAGGCCAAGAACCGCGAAGATATGGTTCTGGTTCAGCAGACCAGGAAAGCTATGGGCGACAAGCCTGTCGTAGTGGTTCTCGAGACCGGAAATCCAGTCATTCTCTCCGAGATCGAGCCTTACGCCGACGCAATCCTTGTTTCCTTCGAGGTTCAGAATCAGGCGCTTATGGAGCTCATCTGCGGAAACCGCGAGCCTTCGGCCCTGCTCCCGATGCAGATGCCGGCCAATATGTCGACCGTCGAGAAGCAGTTCGAGGACGTTCCGTTCGATATGGAGTGCTACAAGGACGCCGACGGCAACGTCTACGATTTCGCCTTCGGACTCAACTGGAGCGGTGTCATCAACGACGCCCGCAC
>CAVCSJ010000006.1:0-28564 GCA_963604895.1 bacterium | reverse complement strand
CTGAAATACGGGGCCCCGAGGTCCAATCCTGACGGGGGCATCTGCCTTCAGGCCCACGAGATACGTTTCGAGCATCCCGTGAAGCATACAGAACTCTGCATCACCGCCCCGACGCCAGCCGACTGGAAAGGCCTGTAAAATACCGGGGAGAGAGAGTAGTTCTCCCCAGGCCCCTTCCGGTCGCGCAAGCGCTTCTTGGCAGCTTCGAAATTAAGGTATAATATTAGGCGGCAAGGTCTTTCCCCTGAGGCCTGCACTTCAGTCTGTACACCTGGGTTTCCTTCAGCCATTCCACAGGGGTATAGCCGGTTTCTGCCCTGAAGGCGTTTATGAAACTCACGTCCGAGTGGAAGCCGCACTTGGAATATATTTCCTTCAGCAGCAGTTTCGGATTGTTTTTCCAGATCATCTGGGAATATTTAACGCGGTAACTGTTTATCAGACTGCAGAAATTATTGCCGGAAACGCTGTTTATGGTCCTGGAGATATAGACTCGGTTCGAAAGCATCGCATCCGCCAGATCCCCGATACTGAAATTCTCCTCCAGATACGGCTGTTTCTCCTCGAGGTATTTCACTATCCTGTCGAACATTGCATTCATCTTGTTCTGGACTTTGACGGACCTGTCCGCCACATTCCCCGCCATAATGTTTTCCATCTGCAGGCGCTGACTCCGGTTAAGGAATATTACTTCGGAATCGGCCGACTTGCGGTATGCCCCTAAAATGGCCAGGAACAGCGCTGCAGCGGACGGGAGAATCATAAGCATAGAGAACAGGTCCCCGGACCAGGCCGGAAGCAGCGCCAGACTGACTGACGAAAGAAGAAGCAGGGCATAGCAGTGGGATGCGTAATCCTCCACTGAATGCCAGGCAGCCTTGTTCTGGAACAGTGGTTTGACACTGCTGTATTTTCTTTTAAGACACAGACAGGCATTCAGACCCAGACCGCCGACCGCCAGAAGGGTAAAGATACCGGGCTTCCACAAAGTAGCTCCCGTCAGGGCGAGCGTTAAAGAGGTCAGCAGGCTCAACGCGGCGAAAGCCAGGGAGGCAACGAAGAAATGATTCTTTCTTTTCATATAGGAATGCGGACTGAACAGAAGGACGACTCCCGACATCTGCAGATTCTCCAGCGCAGACACAGTCCCGGCCTTTTCCGGCCCGACACAGATGTCGATTGCAGACAGGAGGATGAGAAGAGCCAGGGAAATCACCCTTATGCAGGAGGATGTCTGCTTCAGGTTCACGCCGCCTTTCCGGTAATCTCTGACGAAAAGAAAACTTAAAAAGGAAATGACCGACACGGTCAGGGTGTAAAAAAGTATGCGCTTCATAATCACTGAATTAAATTGTTATAGCGCAAATATCTCAAAAAACTCTCTCTCCGACATAATCGAAGAGAGAGTTTTTTTCATTTTTTATATCTTTCTTAAGTTTTTTGACTATTTCTTCAATGTTTTCACGCCCTTCATAGCCTCGAAGCCGCGTCCATAAACGCCTGTAACTGAAGAAACGGACATAAACACATCCGGATCTATGGTTTTCACATAGCGCAGAAAAAGGGAGAGATCCGCCTTGCGGGTCAGAACCATCAGCACGTTAGTAGGAGTCTTGGTATACCAGCCTTCGCCGTTCAGAACCGTCACGCCCCGGTGAAGGTCCTGGGTGATGGCATCCGCAATTTCATCCGACTTTTTCGACAGGATGAAAAGCTGGACGGACTGCTTGGAACCGGACAGCACCATATCGAGCACGGTACTGTTCACCGTGATCAGGATGAGACCATAGACGATGTTCACCAGTTTGTCGGTGAACGGCAGCTGCTCGCCTGACGCCGTATAAGACGGAACAAGTATGGAAGAGCAGATGATGACCACATCTATCCAGAGGATCATACGACCCGGGGAAATTCCGCGGTACTTGTTCACTATCAGCGCGATGATGTCTGTTCCGCCTGTACTTCCACCCTGGGACATCGTCAGACCTATGCCGGTGCCTACCAGAATGCCGCCCATAATGGTGCTCATAAGTTTACCGTTGTCAATACTCAGGACCTGGATGAAATCCGCAGGAATGATGTCCTGGAAAACATTCAGTCCTATGGAAGCGATTACCACCGCGTAGATGGTCTTGCCGCCGAAACTTCTGCCCAGAAGGAAAAGAGCGATGATAAGGAGCACGGCATTGATCACAAAGTAGGAATAACCCACCTTGATGAATCCTGATGTGGCATACTGGATGATGGAGGAGATACCTGTGACACCACCGCCGATGAGGTTGTTGCTGATCAGGAAGATGGTCCAGCCAAGGACATACAGCAGTATACCGAGGGTAATGATCGCATACTCTTTCACCGTATGCAGGAACGACGTCTTTAAAACGGCCATAAATTATTGATTTGTAAGTTCTTTCTTTTTCTTGCGCTTCAGTCCTGTCTTTATCTCTTCGAAGCCCTCGCCATAGACATTGTTGGTCACGGATACCGACATGAACGCACGCGGATCCAACTCCTTGATGACGGATGCGAGGCCGGGGAACTGCTTCTGGCTGATGAGAATGAGCAGCAGGTTCTTGTCCTCCTTGGTATACCAGCCCTGCGCTCTGAGGATGGTCACGCCGCGGTCCATATTGTTTATGATATGGTCCGCAATCTGTTCGTACTTTTCAGAGAACACGAGCAGCTGGTACGAGGATTTCTTACCTCCCACCACGAAATCGATCATCAGGCTGAAGGTGATGATTTCCTCCAGGCCGTAGACCATATCCTTGAAGGAACGGTCAGGCAGGAAAAGCAGCATACATACGACTATGAGGTCCATCACCACGAAGGCGGTGCTGAGCGATACCGGCCAATACTTGTTCACCATCAGGGCGATGATGTCAGTACCTCCTGTACTTCCTCCGAACCGCAGGACAAGTCCTATGCCCAGGGCCTCGAAAGCACCCGCTATGACAGGGATGATCACCCTTTCCTCGACATAGAAGAAGCTGCCGGGGACACAGTGGATGGCAGTCCATCCGGCCACAACCTCCATAAGGAACGAGGACACCACGATACAGTAGATTGTCTTGAATCCGAATCCGATGCCCATAAAGAACACGGCCGCTATGATGAGCGCCGCATTCAGGGCGAAGTATGAATACTGTGCGGGGATGAAACCGCCTGTAGCATACTGGATTACGGTACAGAGACCCATCATTCCGCCGGCAGACATACCGTTCGGAATCATAAAGCTCTCCCACGCCACTGCGAAGAAGAAACAGGCCACCGTCAGGGCGATGTAATCAAACAGGGTTTTTCTGATGTCAATCTTTATTTTCATTTAAGCACAACGTTAACGATTCTTCCGGGAACGACTATGACTTTCACTATAGCCTTGTCAGCCACATACTTGGCTGTCTGCGGATTAGCCCTAACCTCTGCCTCAACCTCCTGAGCGGTCATACTCTTCGGGAGAGAAAGGCTGAAACGGGTCTTGCCGTTGAAGGATACAGGATAGTTGCAGCTATCCTCTACAGTGTAAGCTTCGACATATTCGGGGAAGGTCGCGAAGCTGATGCTCTCGCTGTGTCCGAGCATCTCCCAGAGCTCCTCGGAGATGTGAGGGGCGAATGGAGAAAGCAGAATCACAAGCGGTTCAAGCACAGCGCGTTTATGACAGTCGAGTGTGCTGAGTTCGTTGACAGCAATCATAAATGCGCTGATGGTAGTATTGTAGGAGAAGGCCTGGATATCAGCCTCTTCCTTGCCGATGAGCTTGTGCAGAGCCTTGAGCTCCGCAGGGCTCGGTTTTTCGTCAGTGACAAGGAAATTGTCCTTATCACAGTAAAGTCTCCAGAACTTGCGCAGGAAGCGGTTCACACCGTCGATGCCCTTGGTATCCCAAGGCTTGGACTGCTCCACAGGTCCGAGGAACATCTCGTAAAGACGCAGAGTATCAGCACCGTAACGGTCACAGATATCATCAGGGTTCACGACATTGTACATCGACTTGCTCATCTTCTCGATGGCCCAGCCGCATATGTACTCACCGTCCTCAAGGATGAATTCGGCATCCCTGTAGTCCGGCCTCCAGGCCTTGAAGGCCTCGGTGTCCAGGCGGTCGTTATGCACGATATTCACGTCCACGTGAATCTCGGTGGTCTCATACTTGTCCTTGAGACCGCAGGAGACAAAGGTGTTCGTGCCCACGATTCTGTATACGAAATTCGAACGGCCCTGGATCATTCCCTGGTTGATGAGCTTGGCAAACGGTTCCTGTTCGCATACATAACCGAGGTCATAGAGGAACTTGTTCCAGAAGCGGGAATAGATGAGGTGGCCCGTAGCGTGCTCGGTGCCGCCGATATACAGGTCGACATTGCGCCAGTATTCATCTGCATCCCTGCTCACAAGAGCGTTCTCATCGTGAGGATCCATATATCTGAGATAGTATGCGCTCGACCCTGCGAATCCCGGCATAGTGCTGAGTTCCAGAGGATAACCGTGCCAGGTCCAGTTCTTGGCCCTGGAGAGAGGAGGCTGGCCGTCTGTGGACGGCTTGAAGGATTCCATCTCAGGCAGGGTGAGAGGCAGTTCACTCTCCGGGAGCGGGCAGGCGATTCCGTCCTTGTAGTAGATAGGGAACGGCTCTCCCCAGTATCTCTGACGGGAGAAGATGGCATCCCGCAGACGGTAGTTCGTCTTGCGGTGACCCAGACCGTGAGCCTCGACATAGTCCTTGGCCGCCTCTATGGCCTGTTTTACGGTCATTCCGTTCAGAAAGCCGGAATTGCACATTATGCCTTCCTTGGCATCGAAACTCTCTTCGCTGACATCGCAGCCCTCGATGAGCGGGATGATAGGGAGGCCGAATTTCTTTGCGAAAGCGTAGTCGCGGCTGTCGTGGGCAGGAACCGCCATAATGGCGCCGGTTCCGTAGCCGGCCAGCACATATTCGGAAATCCAGATCGGAATCTTCTCGCCGGTAAGCGGATTGATTCCGTAAGAGCCTGTGAATACACCGGTTACGGTCTTGGTCTCGGATATGCGTTCACGCTCCGTCTTCTTCTTTACGGATTGGACGTAGTCCGCGACCTCAGCCTCGTGGCCTTTCGCGGTAAGCTGCGCGACGAGCTCGCTTTCCGGGGCGAGCACCATAAATGTCACGCCGAAGACGGTATCCGCGCGCGTCGTGAAGATGGTTACCGGCAGATGGCGGTCGTCGCAGACGGTGTCGAAGACCATCTCGGTGCCTTCGGAGCGGCCGATCCAGTTGCGCTGCATTTCCTTCAGCGAGTCGGTCCAGTCGAGTGTCTCAAGGCTGTCAAGCAGGCGTCCTGCGTATGCGGAGACGCGGAGCTGCCACTGCTTCATCTTCTTCTGCTCGACAGGGAAACCGCCGCGGACGGAAAGGCCGTCCTTCACTTCGTCATTGGCGAGGACGGTTCCGAGGCCTTCGCACCAGTTTACTGAGGTTTCTCCCTGATATGCAATACGATAGCGCATCAGAACATCAGCCTTCTGCTTCTCGTCGAACGCGTTCCACTCCTCTGCGGTGAAGTCGTCACCCTCGGTGCAGGCTGCGTGTGCGGCAGCGCTTCCGCCCTTCTCGAAGAGAGCGGTGAGCTCCGACAGAGGGCAGGCCTTGTCGAGGTCCAGATTGTACCAGCTGTCGAACATCTTGAGGAACGCCCACTGCGTCCATTTGTAGAACCCCGGATCACAGGTCCTGACTTCGCGGTCCCAGTCGTATGAGAAGCCGATTCTGTCCAGCTGCTGACGGTAGCGGGCGATATTGTCGTTCGTGGTCTTCTCAGGATGCTGTCCCGTCTGGATGGCATACTGCTCTGCCGGCAGTCCGAAGGCGTCGTAACCCATAGGATGAAGGACGTTGAAGCCCTTCAGACGCTTGTAGCGGGTATAGATGTCACTGGCGATATAGCCCAGCGGATGTCCCACGTGCAGTCCGGCTCCCGACGGATACGGGAACATATCCAGGACGTAATATTTCTTTTTGCTCTTGTCTTCCTTAGCAGCAAAAGTCTTTTCCTCTGCCCAGCGCTTCTGCCATTTGCTTTCGATCGCTCTGAAATCGTAATCCATAAATATCTCTTATTTTTTAGTCAGTCTGAATTCTACATATACGGACATCGCCGTCTTGACTTTCTTGCCCTTAAGCCTGCCCGGTTTCCAGTCAGGGGAAGCGGAGATGACTCTCACGGCCTCCTCGTCCAGGGACGAGTGGACTCCCCTGCGCACTTTCACATCGGTCACCTTTCCTCTCTCGTCTATGATGAAATCCACCAGTACACGGCCCTGTATTCCGTTTTCTATCGCATAATCAGGATATCTGAGGTAGGCATAGACCCAGCGCTCCATAAAGCGGCCGATCTCCGAACTGCCCATAAATGTCGGTTTGTAATCGCAGTCATAATAGTCCACGATATCCTTCGAGGAGGACGCAGGCTTCTTCTTTATGGCCTGGGACGGGTCGAAGAGCGGCGCACGGCCGTTCGCGGCATTTACAGAGAAGCTGTAAAGGTACTCCAGTTCCCTCTCCATCGATTCGTACTGGATGACGCTTTCTGTATCACGGTCACTGCCGTATTCAGGATAAACTCCCGTGGTGAAGAATACCGACGGAATCTCGGCGGCATAGAAACTGCGGTGGTCGGAAGGAAGAGGTTCCTTCGTAACTATCTCGGGAGTAACAGGTTGCAGCGAAGCATTCACTGCATTCACGATGTCGTTCACATCCGGATTCGAAGAAGTGAAGGCATAGAAGCCGTTCTCCCCCTCCCCGAGGATGTCGAGATTTATCATAAGATCTATGTTCCCGGCAGACTTGAAGGCCCTGTTCAGGAAATACCAGGAACCGGCATTGCCCTCGAGCGAGGCCCCGAAGCCCATCAGAAGCACGGAACGCTTGAGCAACACGGAATTGGTCTGGAGCATACGGCCAAGTTCCAGAAGCATTGCAAGGCCCGAAGCGTTGCCGTTGGCCCCGTAATAGATTTTCGTCCTGGTCTCGCCGTCCACCGTCACGTCGCGGGTGCCGATGTTGTCCAGACGTGCTCCTATGACTATATATCTGTCTTTCAGGTCAGGGTCATAGCCCTCGATATAGCCTATCACATTGCGGGAAACGAGCGTGTCACCGTTTTCCTGCTTAAGACCGAAAATCTCGCCGTCGGCTCCGGAAAGAATATCCACGCCGAAGCCCGCGAGTGTATGCGTAAGGTATTCGGCGGCTTCCCTTTCACCTTCGGAACCGGCCGCACGGCCTTCGAGGGCGGCTGAGGAAAGGAATGATATATGATTTTTCAGCGAGGTGATAACTTCGCTGTCATCGAGTTCCGCATAGGATGTGCTGCGGTACTGTGCCGGAAGGATGACCGGCGCAGCGCAGAGAAGGGCGAGGACGATCAGAAACTTTTTCATTCTTACTGTTCGTTGATGAAGATCCAGGCGTCAGAAGAGACATTCCACGACTCACGGAGCTGCTTCAGCTGTCCGAAGAATTCTATCGGATCGTCCGACTGACAGGCGGTTACCACGCTGAAGCCGTTTCTGAGGCGGAAGATTGCAGGTTCCGATCCGGCCGGCAGCCTGCGGGAGAACGATTCGGCATTGGACCTTTCGGAGAAGGTCCCGAGGATGACATAATACCTCCTCTCGAGGCCGATGCTGGAGAGACCGCGGGCTTCTGCGGGAGTACGCAGGAGCATTCCGCAACTGTGGATGGAATCTATGGCTGCGAGCGAGTCGGCGATGTGCTTCTCAGCCTTCTCAAGTGAGTCGAGTCTGGCCTGCTCAGCCTTCTGGCGCAGGGCGATGAGCACCTTCTTCTGTTCTATCTGGTCAGAAGTCGGGCGTCCCGCCAGTGAGCGGAACATATCGCAGCTGCATACAAGGCAGAGGCATAGTGCCAATAGACTGAAACTTAAATACTTCGTTCGCATAGTGCCAAAATCCATATTCTGCAAAGTTAAGTATTTATCCGTCGCTTTCCAAAATTATGTATCTTTGCAGCTGTCGGTCAGTTCACCTGCAAAAAGAATGATGAAAAAGGCAATTGCGCTCATATTCCTGCTGCTTTCCTGCCTGAGCCTTCGGGCCCAGTGGGACTTCAGGATACTCTCTCCCAAGCCGCTCTGGATAGGCGACACGCTGAGCGTGTTCATAATGGGCGACGTGATGATGCACACGCGCCAGCTCGACTACGACTGCAGGCGTTTCTTCGCGCGCAGCGAGCATCTCATCAAGGCGGCCGACGTTGCCGCGGCCAATATGGAATTCACTCTCGCCGGGGAGCCCTATTCGGGCTATCCCTGTTTCTCCGCCCCCGACGCCTACGCCGGATATGCCGCCGACTGCGGAGTGGATGTATTTCTGACGGCCAACAACCATATCCTCGACAAGGGTACAAAAGGCCTGGAGCGGACGCTTGAAGTCTATGACGGAATGGAGCGGGACCGCGGAATCCTCTATACGGGATGCGCCGCCGACGAGGCCTCCGACTCCCTTCGCAATCCATTGATAATAAACAAGAACGGTATACGCCTTGCCATAGTGAACTTCACTTACGGGACGAACTCAGGCAGCGGCGGAAGCCCCCTTCCCATAGTGAAACGGATGAAGCGGGAGACTGTAGCAGCAATGATGAAAAAGGCCAGGGAGAATGCGGATTTCATCGTGGTACTCCCCCACTGGGGCGAGGAGTATCAGCTGCGGCACAACTCCACCCAGGAGGAATGGGCGCGCTGGCTCACGGAGCAGGGCGCGTCTATCATAGTCGGAGCACATCCCCACGTGGTTCAGGACACCACGCACATCTCCGGCGTGCCCGTCATCTATTCGATGGGCAACGCAGTGTCCAATATGACCGCGCGCAACACCCGCCTGGAGCTGGCCGTGAAGTTCAAGGCCATACGCAACTGGAAGGGAGAAAAGAAGATAAGCGAGCCGGAGCTGGTGTTCCTGTGGTGCACCGTGCCGGGGATGCTGGAGGACAATTACTCGACAATCCCCGTGGAAGAGTATCTCGGAAAGCGGGAGCTCTGGAAGAATCCCGCCGACTATGACAATATGAAAGCCACGCTCGAAAGAGTAAAGAAAGAGACTGGTATAGAATAATATATGAGAAAAACCATCAAACTTGAAGCCATCGATCCGGTGGAAATCTACGGCGCCGGAAACCGCATACTGGAGGAATTCTGCAGCTATTTCCCGGGACTTAAGGTGGTCGCCAGAGGCGACGAAATCATCCTGGAGGGCAAGGAAGGGCAGATAGAGGAGTTCCAGAGCCGTTTCGCGAGACTCATAGAGATCCGTCACCACAAGATGAACCTCACGCAGTACGATGTGGAGGACGTCTTCGACGGGGAGACCTCCGCCGACAGCTTCCGCCTGAGCGGGGACGCTATCATCGTGCACAGCACGGACGGCAAGCCGATCCGAGCGCGCAACGCCACCCAGCAGCAGATGGTCCAGGCCTATTTCGACAACGACCTGATATTCGCCCTCGGACCTGCCGGAACCGGAAAGACATACATCGCCATAGCATTGGCCGTAAGGGCCCTCAAAAACAGAGAGATACGACGCATCATACTCACTCGGCCGGCGGTCGAAGCGGGCGAGCGTCTCGGCTTCCTGCCGGGCGACCTGAAGGACAAGCTTGACCCTTATCTGCAACCGCTCTACGATGCTCTCGGGGATATGATTCCGTCGCGCAAGCTGCAGGAGTTCATGCAGGACGGCACGATTCAGATCGCTCCTCTCGCGTATATGCGCGGACGCACGCTCGACCGCGCCTGCGTCATCCTCGACGAGGCGCAGAACACCAACCTCGGCCAGCTGAAGATGTTCCTGACGCGAATGGGCTGCAACGCCAAGTTCATCGTCACAGGCGACGCGAGCCAGGTGGACCTTCCGCACCGCGAAGACTCCGGTCTGCTCAAGGGCGTCTCGCTCATCGAGAACATCAAGGGTGTGCAGATCATCCGTTTCACCAACGACGACATCGTCCGCCACCCGCTCGTCACCAAGATCGTCAAGGCTTTCGACGGCAGCGAAGAGTGCGGTCATTGAGCCTGTCGAAATGACCTGGCACGTTCCGCAATGTGGTTTCGACAAGCTCAACCAACGAAAAAAAGGTCCGGCCTTTCGGTCGGACCTTTTCGTATCTAATTGTGATTCAATTACTGAGCCTGGCTGCCGGAAGCGACGTCATAGTACTTCTGGTACTTGTCGGCATACTCCTGGCTTTCCTCGCGGAAGCGATAGCAGGCGTTCTTCAGGTACTCGGCGATGCTGACCTTGACCTCGTTGTCCTTGGTAATCTCGAATGCCTTCTCAAACGGCTCGATGCAGCCCTTGAGGCTCTTCTCGAAATCAGCTACGAGAGCGGCGTACTTGGCGTCGTCGAACTCGTTCTGAGCCTTGTCCTGGATATCAACTGCCTGGTTGTAGAGAAGAATGCCCTCTCCGATGTAACCGTACTCATACTCAGGATTAACCTGGGCGCACTTGCGGTAAGACTCGACAGCCTTCTCTGTATCGCCGGTCTCCTTGTAGATGTTTCCTTCTACATAATAGAGAGAAGCGTTGTCAGGCTCGTTGGCCTTGGCGTTGTCAAGCAGACTGAAGAGTCTGTCGAAGTTCTCGCCTGAAGTCACATAATAGTTGATGAGACCGATGAGGATGCTCTGGCTCTGTGGGTAAGCCTCGAAACCCTTCTCGAGGGTGTTCTTGGAACCTTCCTTGTCACCGAGCTTGTCGAGAACGTCAGCGAGCTTTGCGTAAGCGTCACCGTCCTCACCTACATAACCGTAGGAAATGCACTGCTCGAAGAGACCCTTGGCTCTCTCGTTATTGCCTGCCTGCCAAGCGGTGAAGCCTGCATTGTAGATGGAGCTGGTGTCAATTGCGGAATAAGGTGCTGTAGCAGCAGCCTTTGCAGCCTCCTCGAAAAGTTTGCTGGCCTTGTTCAGATCACCGAAGGTGTATGCGTTGTATGCGTCATTGATGTACTTCTCGGAGATGTTCTTGATGGCTGCGCTGATGTCCTTGGTCTTGGTACCCTTGACATCGACCTCGGCTGCCTTCTTGTAAGCATCGAGAGCGCCTGCGAGAGCATTCTCTACAACCGGCTTGGTAACCTCGACGATGGAGAGTCTTCCTGACTCGTCATAGTAGTGGTTGCAGCTTTCGTAAACTTCCTTTGAATAAACTCTTCCGCCGAGTTCAACAGTCTCTACGGAAGAAGGTTTCTTGTTACCCATCACAAGAGCGAGCTCCTGCTTGGAGGTTCCGATGAGAGCATTTCCTACAGGAGCGTCATACGCATCGAGATAGGACTGACCCAGTTTTGTCCAAGTAGCAACCTTTGTCGCCTTCTTGGCATTGTCGGCTGCAGCCTGAGCGGCTTCGAGAGCTGACTTAGCTGCGCTTTCTGACTTAACCTGCGCATTAGCGAACTGCAGAGATGCGAGAAGAGCCAATGCTAAAAAGATCTTTTTCATAATGATGTAAACTAGTTGTTAATTAATTATTCTTCGTTGTTTGCCGGAGCCTGTGGCGCTCCCTCCTGAGCGGTTTCGTTCTCTTCACTTTCATCCTCGGCCTTGGCGACCACGGAGATGGCTGCGATGGAATCCGACCCTCTCAGATTTATCAGCTTGACACCCTGCGTGGCCCTGCCTGCCACTCTGATGCTGCTGACTGCCATCCTTATAGTCATTCCCGAATGATTGATGATCATAAGGTCATTATCCTCGGTAACACTCTTTATTGCAATAAGCGCGCCTGTTTTTTCGGTGATGTTTATCGTGCGCACTCCCTTGGCACCTCGGTTGGTGATGCGATACTCGTCTGTCTCGGAACGTTTGCCATAACCGTTCTCGCTGACTACCAATATGGTATGAGCCGCCGCGTCTTCCGCGTTAGGGTCGCAGCTGAGAGCTCCGATCACCTCGTCATCATCATCGAGATTTATTCCGCGGACACCCATCGAGGTTCTGCCGACCTCGCGTGCATCCTGTTCATTGAACCTGACGCAGCGCCCCTTGCGCGCCGCAATCATTATTTCTTCGTTTCCGTTGGTAAGGATCGCATCCAGCAGGGAATCGCCCTCCTTGAAGGAGATGGCCTTGATGCCCTTGTTGCGGCTGCGGAAGTTCGCGTATTCGGCGAGAACCGTACGCTTGATGATACCGCGCCTTGTGATGAGCACCACATAATGGCTGTTGCGATAATCCTCGCTCTCTATCGACTTGGCATTCAGATATGTACGTATGCTGTCGCCCTGTTCTATGGAGATAAGGTTCTGGATGGCGCGTCCCTTCGACGTGCGGGTTCCCTCAGGGATTTCGTAGACCTTGAGGTTATAGCGCATTCCGTTCTCGGTGAAGAAAATCATCGTGGAATGCATATTGGCCACATATATGTGCTCTATGAAGTCCTCGTCGCGGGTTGCGCTGGCCTTGATGCCGACTCCTCCGCGGTTCTGTGTGCGGAACTCGGTGAGAGGGGTACGCTTGATATAGCCCAGATGAGAGATGGTGATGACCACGTCGTCATCGGCGTAAAAGTCCTCAGGGTTGAATTCCTCGGCCGAGAGGGTAATCTCGCTGCGGCGCGGATCGCCGTATTTGGCCTTCATCTCCTCGCACTCCTGCTTAACGATCTTCAGCTGTTCTTCCTCGCTGCCGAGAATCTCCTGACAGCGGGCAATGAACTTCTCCAGTTCATCATACTCGGCCTGAAGCTTCTCCCTTTCGAGTCCGGTGAGCTGACGCAGACGCATCTCCACGATAGCGCCGGCCTGAACTTCGGTGAAGCCGAACTGCTCCATAAGGCCGGAGCGGGCCTCGTCGACGCTCTTGGAAGCCCTGATGAGGGCGATGATCTGATCTATGATGTCGAGGGCCTTGAGCAGACCTTCGAGGATATGTGCGCGCTTGAGAGCCTTGTCCAGGTCGAATTTAGTACGGCGTACGATGACTTCGTGTCTGAAATCCACGAAGTTGGCGATGATTTCCTTGAGGGAAAGCGTGCGCGGACGGCCGTGTACGAGGGCTACGTTGTTAATGGCGAAGCTGGACTGGAGGGCGGTATACTTATAAAGGGTGTTCAGAACCACGCTGGCGTTCGCGTCCTTCTTCAGTACGAAGACGATGCGTATGCCCTCGCGGCTGGTGAGTTCCTTGATGTCGGAAATGCCCTCTATCTTCTTGTCCTCGACCATCTCGCCGATGCGCTTGATCATCTCGCTCTTGTTCACCATATAAGGCACCTCGGTGACGACGATGGTCTGACGGCCCTTCTCGTCCTCCTCGATGTCCGCCTTGGCGCGGATGACCACCTTGCCGCGGCCGGTATTATAGGCGTCATAGATGCCCTGGCGACCCTGGATGATACCTCCCGTAGGGAAATCAGGACCCTTGATGTACTGCATCAGGCCTTCGGTATCTATGTCAGGATTATCTATAAAAGCGCAGATGGCATCGCAGCATTCGCCGAGATTGTGAGGGGCCATATTCGTGGCCATACCCACGGCGATACCTGACGAACCGTTCAGAAGGAGGAGAGGAAGCTTGGTAGGCAGCACTGTAGGCTCTTCGATGGAGTCATCGAAGTTGAGCTGCATATCCACGGTATTCTTGTCGAGGTCAGCCAGGACGTCCTCAGACATCTTGGCGAGCTTGGCCTCGGTGTATCGCATAGCCGCGACAGGATCACCGTCCATAGAACCGAAGTTACCCTGGCCGAATACCAGCGGGTATCTCTGATTCCAGTTCTGTGCGAGTCTTGCCATAGCGTCATAAACGCTGGAGTCGCCGTGCGGGTGGAATTTACCCAGAACCTCTCCGACGATTCTCGCGGACTTCTTCGTCTGGCCCGAGAAACTCAATCCCAGACCTTCCATTCCGAAGAGCACTCGTCTCTGCACCGGTTTCAGGCCATCTCGAACGTCCGGAAGGGCTCTGGACACGATGACCGACATCGAATAGTCGATGTAGGCCGACCGCATCTCGTGATCTATCTCCACGGGCTCGATATAGCCGTGATTCCATTCTTTCATTGTCTCTTCATTATCCATACAAATAAAACTAATGCATATAAACACGCAAATTTAGGAAAAAATATTGATATTTGCGAATCACGAATCGAATACGCGCTTATGGAAATACGATTTTCTGACGAAATCAACGAAATATTGAACTTAGCCCGCGAGGAAGCGATGCGGACCGGCAGCTACGGCATCGACATCGACCACATTTTCCTGGGAATCCTCAGACATCGGAAGAACGATGCCTGTGAGATGCTCGAGGAACTTGAGGTGAGCCTCGATGAAGCCAAAACATTCATAGACAAGCAGATACTCCACAGCGAGAGTATCCCGTACACGAGCATTGAGAAGATCCGGCTCACCAAGAGCAGCCAGAGGCTGATAAGCCTGGCCGTGCTGGAAACCACGAAATTGGGCGAGTCGCAGACGAGACCGCTTCATATTCTGCTTGCGATAAGCCGCGACAGCAGTTCATACGCGCACGAGTTCCTCGAACTGAAGAGCGTGGACAGCGTCGTGCTGCTCGCTCATATTATGGACGGCCGCTCGGCGGAAGCCGACGATGTCGAAGAGTCCGCCCGGGGCCTGACCATCGAAGACTACGGGGTGGATCTGTGCGCATTGGCCGCCGCAGGCGCCCTCGATCCTGTGGACGGACGCGAAGACGAGATCGAGCGTGTCATCGAAGTGCTCTGCCGGCGCAAGAAGAACAACGCGCTGCTGGTCGGCGAGGCCGGCGTGGGCAAGTCAGCGATCGTGGAGAGTCTCGCGCTGAAGATTGCCGAAGGGGAGATTCCGGCGCTCAAGGGCAAGAGGCTGCTGTCGCTGGACATCGCCTCTGTCGTGGCGGGCACGCGCTACCGCGGCGACTTCGAAAAGAGGCTGAAGGAGATCATCGCCGAACTGCGCTCGCACCCGGAGATCATTCTCTTCATCGACGAGTTCCACACCATCGTGGGCGCAGGCGGAGGTCAGGGCAGCCTGGATGCTGCCAATATTCTCAAGCCGGCTCTCGCCCGCGGCGAGATCCAATGCGTGGGTGCGACGACGCTTTCCGAATTCTCGAAGGTGGTGCGCAAGGACGCTGCGCTCAATCGCCGGTTCCAGACCGTTATGGTGGAGCCGATGACGGTGGAGCAGTCGATTTACGTGCTCAACGTACTGGAGAAGAAATATGCCGAATACCACGGAGTCAGATATGACTACGACGCTCTGCTCGCCTGCGCGAGGCTGACAGACAGATACATAAGCGACCGCGCGCTGCCGGACAAGGCGATAGACGCGATGGACGAGGCGGGCGCGATGGTGAAGATTCATTCCAGGAAGAAAACCTGGCCGGCCGTGACGCGCGAGGATGTGGCGAAGGTGGTTTCGCGGATGAGCGGGGTGCCGGTGAGCAAGGTCGCGAAGGACGAAGGGCAGAAGCTTCTCGGGATGCGCGAGAGCCTGCAACGCTGCGTCGTGGGGCAGGAAGAGGCTATTGACTGCGTCGTAAGGGCGATTCAGAGAAGCCGCGCCGGGCTTAAATCTCCGGGGCGGCCGATAGGAAGTTTCCTGTTCCTGGGCTCGACGGGCGTGGGAAAGACCCGGCTTGCGAAGTGCATCGCGGAGCAGCTTTTCGATTCGGAGGACAATCTCATAAGGATAGATATGTCGGAGTATTCGGAGAAGTTCACGACTTCGCGTCTGATCGGTGCGCCTCCGGGATATGTCGGCTACGAGGAGGGCGGGCAGCTCAGCGAGAAGGTTCTGCAGAAGCCTTACAGCGTGGTCCTGCTGGACGAGATCGAGAAGGCTCATCCGGACATCTATAATCTTCTGCTTCAGGTACTTGACGAGGGACGTCTGACTGACGGAAACGGCCGCACGGTGGATTTCCGCAACACGGTGATCATTATGACTTCGAATGCCGGAACGCGCGAACTCGAGGAGTTCGGACGCGGAGTGGGCTTCGCGGCGTCTTCGAAAAATGTGGAGCTGGACCGTCAGGCGGTGCTGGAAAAGGCCGTCCGGAAGGTCTTCCCGCCGGAGTTCCTGAACAGGGTGGACGAGAAGGTGTTCTTCAGGCCGCTTGGAGTGGAGGAGCTGGAGAAGATTGTGGACATAGAGCTGGAGGAACTGCGTCAGAGGGCTCTCGAAACGGGATACAAGCTCAGCGTGGCGAAGGCCCTGAAACACGCCGTGGCAGTGGACAGCTACGATCCTTCTTATGGGGCAAGACCGCTTAAGAGGGCGATAATGAACAGGATAGAGAATCCGGTGTCGGAGTTCATCATCTCGCAGAGGATAAATGGCGTTCAGGATAAGGTCCTTACGCTGAGCGTGGGACTCTCGTCCGATGGAAAAAGCACAAAAGTAAAAGTAAGATAAAATATGAAAAAGAGTTTAATGACGGCAGTTCTGCTGCTCGCCGTCTGCAGTATGAGTTTCGCTCAAATTGCGCCTTCAGGAACTTATCTTTATGCACAGAAGGACGGACAGGATCTGTTCGTGGATGTATATGAACCTGCCGATGGTAGCCAGAGTGAGGGCAAGCCGGCAATAGTGTTTATGTTCGGCGGCGGGTTCAAGAGCGGCAGCCGCACTGACGAGTGCTATTTCCCTTGGTACAAAATGCTCTGCGACAGAGGGTTCCGCGTATTCAGCATAGATTACAGGCTTGGTCTCAGGGATGTGACGAAGGTCGGGGTTTCGAATTCTTCGGCGATTTATGATGCGATTCAGATTGCTGTGGAGGACCTGTATTCCGCAACGGCTTTCATTGTGGAAAATGCGGGGGCGTTCGGAGTGGATCCGTCTTCGATAGTCATCAGCGGATCTTCGGCCGGCGCGGTTACGGCTCTGGAAGCCGAGTGGGAGTGCGCGAATTCGGCTCCGCTGACTTCGATTCTGCCGGAGGGTTTCCGCTATGCGGGAGTGATCTCATTCTCGGGCGCGGTGTTCTCCAAGGAGGGCAAAGTGCGTTATGACAGGGAGCCGGCACCGACAATGTTTCTTCACGGAACTGCCGACAGAATAGTGAATTACAAAGAAGTGTCTTTCTTCAGCATGCATTTTTCGGGCAGCGGCGTCCTGGTGAAGGAGTTCGAAAAGCAGGGCTATAATTACCGTATCTACCGTTTCAACGGCAACGGCCACGAGGTCTCTGGCATCGACTCGATGGTGGCAAGTTTCGACGAGCAGATGAACTTCATCACCACCAATGTAATGAAGGGCGAGAAGCGCATCGTGGATGCCCTCGTCAGCGACCCGGCCGTCCCAATCTCCGCCTCCGCAAATAACGGTGTGAACAGCATTTACGAGGAGTAGCCCAGGGGTCTCTGAAAGACCCCTACTCCGTCAGTTTATCAAGTGAAAGCTCGACGAGCTTGCGCACCTGAGGCTTGTAGTCCGTGTTCGCGTCCTTGAGGTAGCGGTTTGCGATGACGCAGCAGACCGTACCGGCGTGATGGCCAAGATGGGCGCTGAGACCTGCGAGAGCCGAGCCCTCCATCTCGAAGTTCGTGATGCGGTAGCCCTTCCAGCTGAACTTCTCGAAATCCTCGAGCATATTCGGCATTGCCAGCTGATTGCGCACTACGCGGCCCTGAGGCCCGTAAAAGCCTGGCGCTGAGATGGTCATACCCTTCACCGTGCAGTCTTCGAATCTCTTTATGAGTTCCTCGCCGGCCCTCACGAAATAAGGGTCTGGAAGATGCCTGTCCCAATGCACGGCCTTTTTGAAAGCCTCTTCGAAATCCGGAAGAGCTATCTTGTCTCTGTCGGCATACCAGTTCAGAAGGCCGTCGCAGCCCACCGAGATATGCGAGAAGATGAAAGAGCCGAGAGGAATGTCTGGATGGATGGCGCCGCAGGTGCCGATTCTCAGCACCGTGAGCGTGCGGTGCTCGGCCTTCGGCTCGCGCGTGGTGAAATCTATATTGGCGAGAGCATCAAGCTCAGTCATCACGATGTCGATATTGTCCGTGCCGATGCCCGTCGAAAGCACCGTAACCCTCTGTCCGTGATACTTTCCGGTGATGGATGTGAATTCTCGGGAAGATCTGCGGAACTCCTTGTCCTCCAGGAATTCCCCTACCATATCGACTCTGCCGGGATCCCCGACGAGAATCACTTTGTCCGCCAGTTCTTCGGGACGCAGGTGGATGTGAAATGCCGACCCGTCCGAATTGATTATAAGTTCTGATTCTGCTATTCTCATTTTCAATGTTATTAAGATACAAAGCCCAAATGTAGTTTTTTTATGTGGAAATTCCTACTTTTGCCTCCTCAAAACAAAATACGAACAATATGTGGCAGAGAGCACAGACACTTTACATAGCAATCGCGACAATCCTTATCGCGGTAATGTTTTTCAGCGTCAAGGCAGTGGTTCCCGAGTCCCCCGGCAACACCGCTGAAGAAATCAGATACACGGCGTACCTTCCTTATCTGATACTTCTCATCGTCATAACCGCGTTTAATCTTATCGCGCTCAACTCATTCAAGTTCAGAGTTTTCCAGATGCGCACCACAGTCCTTGCGGCCATCGTGACGCTCGCTCTGCAGATCTGGCTCGCAGTGGATTTCGTCACCACGAGCGGCAGCGTCAACTTCCGTCTCAGCGCAGTCTTCCCGGCCGTAGCCCTGATTCTCGACATAATGGCTATCCGCGGCATCGCAGCCGACATTCTCGTCGCCGACAGCGTGAACCGCCTGCGCAGCGACCGGAAGCACAAGAGACTGAAGTAATTGCAGTCGGCCGCGCGTTTGCGGCCAATGTTAACCGGAGATAAATACCTGATTGGCCGCAAGTTTGCGGCCAATTTCGTATTCACATCGGACGCCGTCAGCGTCCAATCAATTTATGTTCCTGTCGGAGGAGTTGAAGTAGGCGAGGACGTGCTCCTCGTAGGTCTTGGTGATCGGAATCGGGTTGATGGTCTCGTTGTCGAGCTCGATCTCGTAGCCGTCCCTCTCCTTTTTCAGAGTCACGACTCTGTCCATATTCACGATGTATTTGCGGTGGCAGCGGATGAGCGGGCTGCCGGCGAAACTTTCCTCGACGGTCTTCAGCTTGCAGCGGAGCATATACTGCTTGAGCGTGGAGTGGCTGTCCATATACCAGACCTTTATGTAGTTGTCGTCGGACTCTATGTACAGCAGGCTCGAGAGGTTCAGCGAGAGTTTGAGCACGCCGCTGTTGTCGAAGAGAGTGATTTTCTTCTCCTCGCGCGGCTGGATGACTTCGTCGGTGACGACACTCCCGTAGTTCATCAGGCGGATGGTATTATCCCGGTCATTCAGAGCGAAATACATCGCGGAAAGAGTGTATGGGACTGCCATTGACATAAAGCAGTAGACGAGCGAGCCGAGGAAAATCTTTTCAAATGTCAGGTCGCCCAGGTCCAGAATGTCGAAGCGGTCGCCCTCGATGGTGAACATCGTGTAGAGCAGACACACCAGCGCGATTTCGCCGAAATTCCAGAGAATGTAGTGCAGATTCGTGATGGTGGCGCCGCTCTTGCCCAGGCCGTAAAGCAGGCGTTTGCTCAGACAGACTACCAGAAGGGCTATGAAAAAGAAGAGCACGGTAAAGCCAAATGCCTCTCCGTAAGCGAGTTCGAACCAGACATTATGCGAAAACGGTACGCTTATGAGAAGCAACACCACAGAGAACAGCGCTGTAAACACCACTGTCGACGTGATTTCCACCTTGCCGAGAAGGTAGCCGGGGGCTTTGTCATTCCAAGCAAACATCAACGCAAATATAAAGAAAATTCTTATATTTGTAGCCCTACCAAAATTAAGTACAGTGAATAGAAGAGTTGCAGTAACCGGGCTGGGAGTGATTTCCTGTGTGGGAAATGATGTAAAAAGCTTCTGGAACAGCCTGAAAGATGGTGTCTGCGGAATTGACACCATTTATCCTGATTCAAATCTGCCAGTGAATATCGGTGGAGTCGTAAAAGATTTCCACCCGGAGGACTACGGTATCGACAAGCCTTTCCTCAGAAAACAGGACATTTTCTCAGTCTATGCGATGGCAGCCGCCAACCAGGCTATGGAGGATTCCGGGCTGACAGCTTCGGAAGGAGAAGACGGAAATATTGATCCTCAGAGACTTGGAGTCTACGTAGGTTCGGGCATCGGAGGGTTCACGACCATCTCCCGCGAGGTGGAAAGAATGAAGGACGACCCTACCGGTCAGTGGATTTCTCCGCTCTTCGTCCCGACTATGATTTCCAATATCGCCGGCGGACTCATCGCCATCAGGCACCACGCCGAGGGGCCGTGCATCAACATCGTGACGGCCTGCTCCACTTCGACCAATTCGCTCGGAGAGGCTTACAGGGCCATCAGGTTCGGTTTCGCCGACGCCATCATCTCAGGCGGAACGGACCACAGCACCCTCCCTATCGGCATCGCCGGCTTCGCCAATGCCAAGGCACTCACCCGCGAGACGAATCCCAAGCACGCCTGTCTGCCTTTCAATGCCGACCGTGCCGGTTTCGTGATGGCCGATGGTGCGGCGGTTCTGGTTCTCGAGGAATATGAGCACGCCGTGGCGCGCGGGGCAAAGATTTATGCCGAGATGGTAGGATACGGCTGCACCTGCGACGCTCATCATTTCACTGCGCCGCGTCCTGACGGAGTAACCCAGTCAAGATGCATCAGACAGGCTCTCGACGAGGCGGGTTTCGACGCTTCAAAGGATAATCTTTATATCAATGCCCACGGTACGGGTACCAAACTGAACGACGTGACCGAGACCAAGGCCTTCAAACTGGCCCTCGGGGATTTCGCATACAAGTGCCACATTTCCTCCACGAAATCAATGCACGGACATATGTTCGGCGCCACAGGCGCGGCAGAGGCCATCGCAACGGTTCTTGCCCTCAAGGACGGAGTCGTTCCTCCGACCATTAATCTGGACAATCCCGATCCTGAGTGCGACCTTGACTACACACCGAATGTCGCCCGCAAGGAAGCCCTCACCATCGGCATCTCCGATTCCTTCGGCTTCGGCGGCCATAACGCCTGCATCGCGTTCCGAAAATACTGACGCATTTTCGAAACGCTGTCTGGGTCTATCCACCGGGGGCCGTATCCACCGGACACCCTGCGTCGCTATGCTCCAGAATTTAATGCAGAGACCAATGAGGCTGACCAGAAATGGCCAGCCTCATTGGTGTATTGATGGCAATCAGGATTCTGCTCCCCTACTCGCCGGCTTCCTTGAGGCGCTCGGCGTTCTCGGCTACCTGGAGATTGTCTATGCAATCCTGGATATCGCCGTCCATAAAGGCAGGGAGGTTGAACATCGACCAGTTGATGCGATGATCGGTCACACGACCCTGAGGATAATTGTAGGTACGGATCTTCGCGGAACGGTCGCCTGTCGAAACCATAGTCTTTCTCTTCGCAGCGATACCGTCCAGATACTTCTGATGCTCAAGATTATACAGACGCGTTCTGAGCTCCTCCATAGCGCGGTCCAGATTCTTCAGCTGCGAACGCTCCTCCTGACACTGCACCACGATACCCGATGGAATATGGGTAAGACGCACTGCCGAATAAGTAGTGTTGACGCCCTGGCCGCCAGGACCTGAAGAACAGAAAAGATCTTTACGGATATCAGCAGGATTCAGTTCGATATCGAACTCGCCGGCCTCAGGAAAAATGGCCACCGAAGCGGCAGATGTCTGGATTCTGCCCTGAGTCTCGGTCTGAGGCACCCTCTGAACGCGGTGCACGCCCGACTCATATTTCATTATGCCATAGACTCCGTCATTGCCGGAAAGCTTGAAAACCACCTGCTTATAACCGCCGGAAGTACCCGGAGTCTGCTCCGTGATCTCCAGCTTCCATCCGCGTTTCTCGGCGAACTTCGAATACATACGGAAAAGGTCTCCCGCAAAAATGGCAGCCTCATCACCGCCGGTACCGCCGCGAATCTCGACCATCGCGTTCTTCGAGTCGTCAGGATCGGCAGGGATAAGAAGGAGCTTGATTCTCTGCTCCATCTCCGGAAGCTTCGGCTCTATCTCGTTCATTTCCTCACGGGCCATCTCGCGCAGATCCTCATCCTTCTCGTTGATGAGAATATCCTTCGCGGTAGCAATCTCGTCCAGCATCTTGCTGTACTCGAGACCGGCCTCGATGATAGGCTGGAGTTCCTTGTAATCCTTGTTCAGCTGCACATATCTCTTCATATCCGACATCACGTCAGGACTTGCGAGCTGATCCTGAAGGGAACGGTACTTGTCCTGAAGCGACAGGACCTTCTCTAGCAATGTATTGTCTGCCATATAAAATTAAATAATATCCTTTATGTAGCAGCGGCGTCTCATATACAGCTCGTGCTCGTAGCTGCCCCAGATATTCACCGCGCTGTTTGTCTCTATCTGCGGATTGGTGACGGCCCAATGGTTTCCTATATTCTTGGCCCGTACGCTCATCTCCTTGTAATAAACCGCCGAAATGCCCTTGTTCTGCCACTCAGGAGTGGCTCCGTTCAGCATCAGGTCAGTGTACTCATAGTCGTTCATAGCCTTCAGCAGGTGTATCCACCCGAACGGGAAAAGATGTCCCTTAGCCTTCTGGAGAGCCTTCGAGATGCTCGGGAAAGAGATTCCGAAAGCAACCAGATTGTCATTTTCGTCCAGAAGGATGGTACTTGCCTTGTCCGAAATGAACGGAATGCTGGCTTTCGCCTCCTCCTCGATCTCCTCATCCGTGAACGGGATGAAGTTGTAGACCGCGGATGCGAAACTGTCATTGTATATTCTGAAGAACTCACGAACCTTTTCGTGATCCTTCTTCATCTGGTCTATGCTGCCGAAGTGAATGTTGTACCTCTCCTTCACTATCTTCGCCACTCTTTCAGCCTTCTCCGGAACCCCGTGGTCCGCCGGAATCCTGTACTGAACCCAGTCACACTCCTTGGTGAAGCCGAGGGCGGTGACCAGGTCATTGTAATATGGATAGTTATAAATACAGTTAAAAGGCGGTATGTTGTCGAAACCCTCCACGAGCATACCCTGCTTACCGAGAGTATTGTAGTAGAGAGGTCCGTGAACCTGTGTCATTCCCTCCTCCTTGCCCCAGGCCTCGGCCGTGGAGAGCAGCATACGGGCGACTTCGATGTCGTTTATGCAGTCGAACCAGCCGAAACGTATGCATTTCTTCGAGTAGCGCTCGTTGTAGCGCGGATTTATCATCGCGCAGATTCTTCCCACAACCTTCTTTCCGTCCCTCACAAGCCACATTCTTCTGCGGCAATACTTCAAAGTAGATACTTTTGTGAGCGAATTACGCTGGTCGGAATGAAGCGCAGGAACATACTGCGGACAATCCCGATACAGTTCATCCGGAAAATGTATGAAATCCCGCAAATCTCTGCGGCTTTTCACTTCCGTTATAATATAATTCTGCATCTGATAAGGCTTTAATACTTTACGTTCTTTACAACTTGCAAATTTACAAAAAAATCTTCTATTCCTGCAAAAACAGTACACCCGCTATGCGTCATACATAGCGGGCCCATTCTATATCAAGAAGTTATATATCGGTAATATTTCTGATGACCACCTGCGCGCAGACACAGCCGAACACCGCCGGCAGATAGGAAATGCTTCCGACCTGTGATTTTTTGTTACGGCTCTCCTCCAGCACCACCGAAGAGCGATGCGGAGCCTCGACCGAGTAGACCGCCGTAAAGCCCTCGAAAATACCCAGATGATGCAGGCGCTTGCGGAGCATATGCGCCAGCGGACACATCTTCGTGCGCGAGATATCGTCCGCGCGGACCGCTGTCGCGTCCAATTTCGCCCCGCTGCCCATCGAGCTCACAAGCCGCAGCCCGTGAGAGAGACAATACTGGATGAGCGCAATCTTCGGACTGAGCGTGTCTATCGCGTCCACCACATAGTCCGGACTTCGTCCAATCCCGCCAAAAATCCCTTCCAGAGTATCCTCGTGGACATATTTCTCTATGATTCTTATTTCCATCGAAGGGTTGATGTCCAGAAGCCGGGCCTTCAGGACCTCAGCCTTGGGCAGTCCGAGAGTGGAATGCAGAGCGATAATCTGACGGTTCAGGTTCGTCTCCCCCACCGTGTCGCAGTCGATGAGCGTAAGATGCCCTACGCCCGCCCTGGCGAGCATTTCGCAGGCGTAACCTCCGACGCCGCCCAGGCCGACGACCATTACATTGGACGCCGCGAGGCGTCCAATAGAATCCTCGCCCAGAAGCATCTGCGTGCGCTCAGTCCACATCGGGCTCAGATGCTGAAGTTGTGATAGTGAGGGCCGAAGCGCTCGAAGGCTGCGCGGTCGAGCATCTCGCGGTCGTCAGGATGTGCGATGCTGATGAGGAGTTTCGCCCTCTCCTGCAGGGACTTGCCGTAGAGATCCACGGCGCCGTATTCGGTCACGATCCAGTGCGCGTCGGCGCGAGGGGTGACTACGCCGGCACCCGGATTGAGGACAGGGACGATCTTGTTCTTGCCCTTGTTCGTGCGGGATGCGAAGGCGGTGATGGATTTTCCGCCCTCTGACATCGAGGCGCCCTTGACGAATTCGAGCTGGCCGCCGGTGCCGGAGAAGATGCGGGTACCGATGGAGTCGGCGCTGATCTGGCCGGTGAGATCCACCTCGGTGGCGGAATTGATCGCCTTCATATGAGGATTCTGGGCTATCACCCAAGGGTCGTTCGTGTATTTGATGTCACGCATCAGGACCTGCGGATTGTCGTCGATGAATGAGTAAACTTCCTGACTTCCAAGCAGGAACGAGGCTACCACGCAGCCGCGGTCGAGCTTTTTGTTCGCGCCGTTGATGACGCCCTTCTTGATGAGGCCGAGCAGGCCGTCAGCGAACATCTCGGTATGCAGACCAAGGTTCTTGTGGTCGCCAAGCTGGGCTGCGAGAGCATTCGGAAGGGCTCCGATGCCCATCTGGATGCAGTCACCGTCCTCAACGAGGGCCGCACAGTTCTTTCCGATGAGCACTTCAGTGTCTGTCGGCTGGGCGAAGTCCTTGGTAACGAGCGGGGTATCGTCCTCAACGAGGTAATCGAAGCTGCTGATATGGATAAGGTCGCCGTGGGCGTACGGGACATTCCTGTTTACAACCGCTATGCGAAGGTCGGCGCTTTCGATGGCTGCGATGGAGCAGTCCACGGATGTGCCGAGCGATACATAGCCGTTCTCGTCAGGCCTTGAAACCTGCACCAGGGCAGCTCCGAGATGGATGGCGCCGCTGCGGTAAAGCTTCTGGCTCTCACCGAGATGCACAGGCAGGTAGTCCGCGTAACCGGTGTTCACATTGGGACGGACATTCGGACCGACGAAGAATCCCTGCTCGAAGAATATGCCTTCGTAGCGGGGCTCGCTGTACGGGGCCGGGCCTTCGGTATGGAAATGGTGGAAGCGGAGATCTTCGATCTCACCCGCGTCCGCACGGCGGCAGAGGGCCTGGATGAGGACGTGAGGGACGCTTGCGACACTGCTCAGATGTATGTGGCTGTGTGATTTGATGTGGCTGACCGCTTCGTCTGCGGACACGAAAGGGAGTGGTGAGGTGTATGGTTTCATCATCTATAATATTCAAACTGGCGCAAAGATACTTCAAATTTTTCCTATTTTTGCATTCTCTTTCGGGAAGCCGAACGGGTTTTCACGGAAAGGTTCTAAAAACTAAGGAATTATGAATACCAAAGAAGAAAAGATCGCTCAATTTTCAAGATTGCTTGACATTATGGACAGCCTGCGGGAAAAGTGCCCGTGGAATGCGGAGCAGACTATGGAGTCCATCAGGCCGATGACGGAGGAGGAAGTGTATGAACTGAGTGACGCCATTCTGAAGGGGGACGCGCAGGCGACTTCGAAGGAAATCGGAGACATCTTCTATCATCTGGTGTTCTATTCCAAAATCGCAGAGGAAAAGGGCGAGTTCGACGTGGCGGACTGCATCCGCAAGGTCTGCGACAAGATGGTGTTCCGTCACCCGCACGTATTCGGACCGGAAGCTGGCAAGACTCTGACTGCCAAGGAGATAGCCGACACCTGGGAGCTTGTGAAGGCTAAGGAAAAGGACGGAAACAAGACGGTGATGTCAGGGATTCCTTCCTCTATGCCGGCTCTGCTGAAGGCTATGTCCGTACAGGAGAAGGCCCGCGGCTGCGGCTTCGACTGGGAGCAGAAGGAAGATGTGTGGGACAAGGTGAAGGAGGAACTGGGCGAGGCTATGGAGGCCGCTGCCGAAGGGAATCCTGCCCACGCGCTGGAGGAGTTCGGTGATCTGATGTTCGCCGTCATCAACGCCACGCGCCTATACGGTTTCGATCCTGAGGCCGCACTGAACGGGGCTTGCGAGAAATTCCGCCGCCGTTTCACCTATCTGGAAGAAAACACCCTCAAGAAGGGCCGCAAACTTACGGATATGACTCTCGCAGAGATGGATGCCATCTGGGACGAGGGCAAAGCGAAAGGGCTTTAATCTACTCGAAGAAGGAGAAGTGGACTCGTCCGTAGTGCTTTTCCTTGACGAAATGAGGATGATCCGTGAAGGAGTGCTCGTCACCGTGCTCAAGGATGAAATAGCAGCCAGGATGAAGGAGGTCGTGCTCGAAAATCTTGTCCGGAATGTTCTCCAGGCCTTCCAGGGCGTAAGGAGGATCGGCAAAGATGATGTCGAATTTCTCGCGGCAGAGAGGCAGAAAATCGAAAACGTTCGCGCGGACCATAGTGACGTTCGCCAGGCCCAGACGCTCGGCCTCGGTCTTGATGAACGAGGCGTTCTCTCGCGTCATCTCCACACTGTAAACCCTTGAGGCTCCGCGGGATGCGAATTCGAAGGCAATAGCCCCGGTCCCGCCGAACAGGTCCAGAACCTTCAGATCCTCGAATTCATATTCATTGTTCAGGACATTGAAAAGCCCCTCTTTGGCAAAGTCCGTGGTGGGACGCGCCCGGTAGTTTTCCGGAGGGCAGATGATTTTGCCCTTGAGTTTTCCGCCTATAATCCGCATATATAATTAAGGTAAGAATTTCAGATTTTCTCCACGGAACGGAAATATCTGTACAGAGACATCTCCTGCTCCGCGGCAAGAGGAGTGCGGAAATTTATGACGGACATCTCGGGATTCAGCTGAAGGGATTTGAGAGCCGTAAAGATGAAATATTCTGCGGTCGTGAAATCGATGGCGCGGTACACGTTCGCAAGCTGAAGATTCCTGCCCTGAGCTATGGCCAGATACAGCCACCCGTCGGCCCAGGATGCGAGAATCTTGTTATACTCCCCGCTGAGTGACAGGTCTCTCAGGATATAGTACATCTCGGGGAGGAATTCCGGGGACTTCTCTCCGCTGCAGCGCACAGTGCTGAGGATTGCGTCGCAGAGCCCGCGGGAAGAATCGGAAGAATAAAGCAGGACTGCAGCGTACTGGGGAACGGGGACACTGGAGACACTGTCGGAGACTTCAAGCTGAACGGTCTGGGACAGGAGTTCGCGCTCAGAGCCCGGAGAAAAGAATTTCTCGGGAACCAGGGCGCACTTCGGCGTGAACAGGGACAGTTCCACCTCGGCATAACTGCGCTGAAGCTCCAGGCTCGTAAAGAGAGTCCGGGGCTCCTGCCAGGCGGAAGAGTGACTTCCCCTTGCGTCCTCCACTTTAAAAGAATATCCACTCAAGGAAACTTGAATGGATATTCTGTCGCGCTGTAATTCGCTCATTATATTTCTACTCCCAGTTTCCTGCGTTGTTGTTAGGTGCTGAGATACTGCCGACCTGAAGACCCTCGTACTTGTTCTGGTCTCTTCTGTCAGCGTCGAGGTTGATTCTGAGCTGGTTGTCAAGACCTGTAAGGAGATCTCTGTAAGGAATCTTGGCCTCGAAGAGAGGAACCTGTACTCCGGATACAGTCTTGATGGCGGATTCCATCAGAATAGGCTTGCCCTCTGAGAATGGAATGGTGCCGAGGTCGTCTACGCGGAAATCGGTACGGCCGTTGAAGAGGGTGTCGCGTACAGGAATCTTGTTCTCGATGGAGAATACGAGCTGATGGTCACCTTCGAGATATCTCTGATAGAGGTCCTTGTTGGTAATCTTGCGGTTAGCCTTCTGGAGAGCCTCGGTGTGAGCGACTGCTACGGAGTCATCAATGGAACCGATCTGCATAAGAACAGTCATTTCACCCTGCTTGTAGAAGTCCTTGAGGCTGTCGATGGTGGAAGCGAAGCGGCCTGTCTCAGACTTGAAGGCTACCTGAAGGGTACGGATGTCCTTGAGGCGCTGGATAGCGATTTCCTCGCGGAAGTCCTTTTCCTTGTTAAACTCCACTGGCTCCATGACACTTCTTACCACTGCGTATACCAACGCAATAATAACGAGGGGCAAAACGACCCACGTCAGTACTTTTTTAAGAATTCCGTTCATTATATTCTAGTTTTTATTATTATCTCAAAGCCGGACAAAGTTATGAAATTCATTTATGAAATGCAATTATTCTTTGTAAATTTGCA
>CAVCSJ010000005.1:0-29542 GCA_963604895.1 bacterium | reverse complement strand
TCTCGCCGATGAGGGCGTAGGCGGCCTTGTGCTCCTCGATGAGGATGGTGCTGGCAGCATAGTCGAAAGTGATGTCATATACGCCCTCTACGCCTACCTGGATGTTCTTGTCACCGGTAGCGAATGCTACGCCGAGTTCCGGCTTGTATACATCGTAAGGGTTCGAAGCGTCGATGGTGCTCTTGGAATTGGCCTCAGGGCCGCCGACAGATGTGTCCCAGGCGTGGTCTGCGCGAATCTTGAACTCGTCGTTTGCAGTCAGAGAGATGCTGCGTGCCACCCAGATGTCACCTGAAGTGTTGGTAAGGTCAATATCCGTATCCCAGCTGCTGCCGTTTACGGTTCCGATGATGGACCAGGCTGAAGGCTTGTCAGGTTCCGGTTCGTCACTGCTGCCCGAAGCGGTAGGCTCCGGCTGGCCGTACATCTTTTCATTGAGTTCTACGGTACCCTTGTTGAGGTCGAGGTATACACGGTACTTGCCGGTGCTGACTTTGATGTTGTCGCCGCCGGCCTTGCACTCTGCACCCCAGTTCCAGGTCCATTCCTCATCAGCGCGGAACTTGATCTCCTGGTCGCCCTCTACCTCGAGGTCAGCCCAGAAGCGTACATAATCGGCATTGTAGTTCATAGCGACATCCGGAGTGCCCCAGTTGTTGATGGTGCCGACGATACCGATCTGGTCTGCGCCCCACTCCTTGGTGAGAACGAGGGTTTCGGTGTTCAGCGAGAGTTTGTAGAAACGCTTGCTGTAGCACTTGATGTCCTTGGAACCGCCGCCTGCAATGAGCTGGATGCTGCCGGCCTCGGCCTCCTCGGCCTGAGCCTCGGAACCCCAGTTGCCTGTAGCGTCGTCCCAAGCCGCTGCGCCCGTGAACTTGATTCCGTCTGCAGCCTTGTCAGCGAAGTCCACTACTCCTGAGAATGTCTTGGTATCCTTGGAATAGTTGTAGAGATACTGGCAGCTGTCGAATGACCAGCCTGCATAGTTGCCCTGTACCCATACGGTCTGATAAGTATCCTTGTCGAGGACGGTCATATCGTAAGGGATGAAGGTGGCGGCTACGACATTCGAGTAAAGCAGGGATGACTCCACTGCGTTACCCTTGTCGGTTGCAAGCCAGGAGCTCACGCGGAAGTACAGTGTGAATTCAGTCTCAGGCTCTCCTCCCAGATTGAGAATGAGGGAGTTGATATCGGACTGCTTTACAGATACACTGCCGTCTGTACCGATGGTGGCGGAAACTTTCTCAGGAGCTGAGAACGCCTGATCCGCGGCTGCGTAAAGAGAGTATGTTTTGCCCGCTGAAAGCTGGTAGTCAGGCAGATTGAAATTGAACGTGAGAGGCTCACCGTCTGCGGCAAGTGTCGCACCCGATATGGATGTGATAGATGGAGCCGTAGCCTTGTTAAGGTCGAAGGTCACAAGATCTTCTTCCTCAGTACAGGATGCTGCGAACAGGGAAGCTGCAGCAAGGAGACCATAATATAATAACTTTCTCATAATCTATTAATATCCAGGGTTCTGAGTAAGATTTCCATTAGCGTTGAGATCACCGGAAGTGATAGGATAAAGGTTGAAATGGTCATCCACTGCCTTACCGGCCTGAACGCCGCCCTTGAACTCCCAGAGATACTTGTCAGTGGTGAACATATCGAAGCGGACGAGGTCCTGGCGGCGGAAGCCCTCCATATATAGCTCGCGGCCGCGCTCATCGATGATATTGTCCAGAGTGAGGTCGATATTGCCCACGCCTGCTCTTGCGCGTACGGCGTTGAGGTAATTCTGACCCTTGGTCTTGTCAGCTGCACCGCGGGCTGCACACTCGGCATACATAAGGTATGCGTCAGCTACGCGGAATACAGGCCAGTCGGTATCAACGAAGCCGTTTGCCTGGGCTGCGCTGCCATCGTGGTTGATATTGAGGAACTTCATAGACTTCCAGCCGTTCGACCAGGAGTCAGACTCGCGACGGATAGCATCGACGTACTGCTCGTAGTCCGCACTCTTGTAGAAAGTAGCGCGCTGGTCACCGTCCTCGAATTTGCTGGAGAATGCGCCGGTCAGGGAAAGACCGCCCCATCCTGAAGAAATACCGATGTCGTTAACGGAATCCATCGTACCGCCTGTGCAGGCGAAGATGATATAGTTCGTGGCACCATAAGAATGGATATTGATACCGTCCTGCTCTACGGCGAAGATGATTTCGTCACCGTTGTAGGTGCTGTTGGCCGTCCAGAGGTGGTTGTCAGCGCAGAAGAGTTCACGCCAGGCGCTGTAGACACCGGAAGATGCTGTATGAAGCTTGTACTCGCCGATGATCTGTTCACATACTGTGGCAGCCTTGTCATACATTGCGGTACCCTTCCAGATCTCGGCATTGAGATAAAGTTTGGCGAGAATCATCTGAACCATACCCTTGTCGCAGCGGCCGTACTCGTTCTTGCCGGCGGCGGCGAGGTCGCTTCCGTTGATGAGGGCCTCACACTCGCTTACCATCCAGTCGAAGAGGTCGGCGCGGGTTTTCTGCTCAGGAGCAGTGGAACCTACAGACATCTCCTCTGTTGCGAAAGGAACATTGCCGAAGAGATCGATAGCGTGGTAGTAGCTCAGAAGTCTGAGTGCACGCGCCTCGGCGATATATGCGGCCTTGTTGGAGTAGCCGTCGATCTTGGTTTCATTCGAACGGCGGATGAACTCATTGCAGAGACCGATCTGGAAGTAGATACGGTAATACATCGCGGCGATGAATTCGTTTGACGATGTCCAGTTCATATTGTGGATATCATAGAGGTTACCGTCGTTCCAGCAGCAGGTGGCCACATCAGTGGAGAGCTCCTCGAGGTGGAAGAGGGCGCGGAAATACTGGCCGTAACCGCCGTCAACGCCTTCGATGTCGGGATCGCCGCTATCTCCGTATGAAGATGAGCAGGAGAGACCCTGATAACACTTGGCAAGAAGCTGAGTGAAGGCCTCAGGAGAATCGAGGACCTCCTCAGGAGGTACGGTGTTCTCGTCTATAGGTGTCACGTCGAGGTCACCGACACAGGATGTAGCTACCCCCGCGAACATCAAGGCTGCTATAGCCCAGGAAATATATTTGATCTTTTTCATACTTGAGTCGTGTTTTAGAAATTGAACTTGACGCCAAGAACATAAGTACGAGGTCTCGGGTACATATTGTTGTCTATACCGGAGAAGATTTCAGGATCGATACCGTCGTAATTCGTGAAGCATGCGAGATTCTGAACGGTAGCGAATACGTTGAGTGTCATAGGAAGACGGCTGCTGCCGAAGTTGAATGCGCGGCTCAGAGTCACGTTGTCAATCTTCAGGAAGGAAGCGTCCTGGACATACATATCGGAGAAATACTGGGCGAATGTGCGGAAATTGTGATCCTTCGCCGTAGAGTAGCGGTTGCTTACGAAGTTGTTTGCCCAGAGGTCGGTAAGGAGGTCTCCATTAGAGGAGATGTTGTTGTAGACATAGTTGCCGACATTGGCGTGTGCGCTCATAGCGAGAGTCCACTTCTTGTAATTGAGCTGAGTGTTGAATCCGAAGGTCCAGTCCGGAGCCGCCTTATGGAAGCAGTATTTGTCGCTTTCGGTGATTTTGCCGTCACCGTTGCGGTCTACATAGAGACCCTCGATAGGCTTGCCGTCCGTATCATAAACCTGCTGATATACGAAGAAGGAGTTCGGAGCATAGCCGGTCTGGTGAACCTGGATGGTGTTGCCGGTACCGCCGGAGATGCCTCCGGTAGTGATTCCGTAATAGTCCTCACGCTCATCGTCCGTAGTAAGCTTGGTGATTTCGGTCTTGTTATAGGAAGCGTTGAAGCCGAGAGTCCATCTCCAGTCAGAGTTCTGAACAGGAACGACATTCAGGTCGAGCTCAATACCTCTGTTGGTAAGATTACCGATGTTGGCGTCCAGATAGTTGGAGAGGTTAGAACCTGCAGCCACTGGAGTGCGGTTCAGAAGGTCCTTGGTATCGCGCTGGTAAACATCCACGCTCGCGGTGATGCGGTCACCGAAGAAGCCGAGGTCAAGACCTGCATTGTAAGTCGTGGTGGTCTCCCACTTGAGGTCGGCGTTGTATCCCTTCGCAGTGATAGGAACCACTGTGCTGTTACCGAAGGTATACATCGAAGAGTTGGTGTTGTATACGTAAGTGGCGAGGGTAGGATAGTTTCCTGACTGGAGGTCCTGCTGACCTGTCTGACCCCAGCTGAGACGAAGTTTCAGGGCTGAAACCTTATCGCTGTTTGCAAGGAAGTTGAGCTTCGCGAAGTTGTAGCTGAGGGCTACTGAAGGGAAGAGGCCCCATTTGTTGTTCGAGAAGCGGGATGTTCCGTCGTTACGCAGGGTAGCGGTGAGGAGCAGGCGCTCGTTGAAGCTGTAATTCAGACGGCCGAAGAAGGATACCAGATAGTATTCTGTCTTGAAGGTATAAGGGTCGCTGAGGTAGTAGTCGGAAGCACTTGGAGATGTGCCGTCAGCCTTGTAAGTCTCGCTGTAGGTCTCATTGTAGAAATGCTGCCAGGAGTAGCCGGCCATCAGGTTCAGATAGTGCTTTCCGAAAGTCTTGTCGAATTGGCCGTAGGCCTCGAGAGTGGTGTCCTGCTTGTCCTGGCTGTAGTTGGTGTGATAGCCGGAGCCGAGCTGTGCGGTGGTGTGCAGGGACTGCTCGGAGTTCTTGGCCACATCGACGGTGCCGTCGGAGTTCGAAGCGTCGATACCGAGGTTGAGGTTGAAGCTGAGCGCCTCGAAGCCGTGAACCTTGTAGTTGAACTGTGCGTTTCCGATGAAACGTACGGCGTTCGAAGTGTCATTCTTGTCATTAAGGAGAGCCAGAGGGTTCTGGCCGGCCATTGTGTTCACATTGTCCTGAGGAGTGGTACCTCTGTCGTAGTGCCACCACCAGTAGCCGTTCAGACCATTGGCGTCATAGACTGGCTGAGTAGGGTCCATTCTTACGGCTGCGCCGATAGCATCCTGGTTTGCGAAGCGGGTGTCCATATTCATTCCCTTACCGTTCAGGCTGATCGTGAGGTGATCGTCGAGAAGGGTCGGAGTTAGGTTTACGGAGACGGTCTCGCGGGTGAGGCTGGAAGTCTTGAGGGTACCGGTCTGGTCGTGATAGCCGAGGGATACGCGGTAAGGCATTCCGAACTTCTTGTTACGGGAAACGACATTTCCGGAGAGGGAAACGTTTCCTTCATAAGTCTGACCGAGCTGGTAGATTTCCTTCTGCCAGTCTGTGTTCTCTGAACCGAGAGCGGCATATGCAGCACCGTCGGTGCCCAAATAGGAAGCCATAAGGTCACGCATCTCGTCTCCTGTGAGTACATCCACATACTTGGTGTTCTCGCTTACGGAAGAGGTGATGTCGGCGCTCACGTGGATGCCCTGCTGATACTTGGAGCCCTTCTTCGTGGTGATCATAATGACACCGTTCGAAGCGCGGCTACCGAAGATGGCGGTGGCGGAAGCGTCCTTGAGGACTGTGAAGCTCTCGATATCGTTAGGGTTGATGGATGACATCGCATCCGATACACCGCTGATGGAAACCTCCGAGATAGGGAGTCCGTCGATTACGACGAGAGGGTTGTTGTTCGCCTTGAGTGAAGAGCCGCCGCGGATACGGATGGTGCTGGAAGATCCTGGAGCACCGTCACCGGCAGTGACTACGACACCTGCTGACTTGCCCTGAAGCAGGTCGGTAGGAGATGTTACGACACCCTTGTTCAGCTGGTCAGCCTTGACTGCCGATACCGAACCGGTCATATCGCTCTTCTTTACTGTACCGTAACCGATGACCACTACCTCGTCGAGGAATTCGTTATCCTCTTCGAGAGTGATGACAGCCGGTAACTCTGAAGCTTTGTAAGTCTGGGTGGTGTAGCCGACACAGCTGACTTCCACCATTGCTTCAGCGGATGAGACTTTGAGGACGAAGTTTCCGTCGAGGTCTGTAGTCGTACCTGTCAGCGTGCCGGCTTCCATTACGGAAGCGCCGATGACCGGACCTATCTGGTCCTGGACGGTGCCCTTCACCTCATATCCGCTCTGCTGTGCGAATGCGTTCACTGCAAGTGCAATGAAGGCAAGGATAGAAAGGATTCTTTTCATAAAGAATTTGGTTAGTTAATAATTTGGTCTTATTTCTCTTTGACTAGGGAAGTACTTGCCGCAGCCAGTACGAGCAGAACGGCAGCTACGAGCATCATCGCGGCCTGGGAGCCTCCCAGACCCTTGAGGATGACGCCGCCCGTAGCGGCCGCCACTATCTGCGGCAGACAGATGGCACAGTTGAAAAGGCCGAGGTATGTGCCTATATGGTCTCTCAACGCATTGGTTACAAAGGTGAAAGGCAGTGCGAGCATCGCTCCCCACGCCACACCTATCAGGAGGAATGACACGAACAGCAGATACTGGTCGTGCAGAAAATATACAGATGCGAACCCGACAGCACCCAGCAGCAGGCTCACCCAGTAAGCTCTCTTGAGTGTGGAGAATCTCGGAATTACGAGGGCCCAGAGCATTGCGCCCACGGCCTCGACGGCGAAGAGAACGCCTACCCAGTTGCCGGCGGCCTGATATTCGGCAGAAGCCACATCGGAGGTATGCCAGCAGGTGGATGCGATGGCGCCGTTAGTGTAGGTCCACAGCAGCAGGAAAGCAGCCCAGCAGAAGAACTGCACGAGGCTGACTGTCCAGAATGTGCGCGGAGCCTTGACAAGGCATTTGATGAAACCCGCCGGTTCCTCATCGCTCGGCTGAGCGTTATGGAACTCGGCATACTCCTTCGGAGGCATCTCCTTGACTCTGAGGAAGGTGTAAAGCACGCAGAGAATCAGAATCGCGGCGCCGCAGTAGAAGCTCCACTTCACGGAAGCGGGAATCTGACCGGCAGGCGCCGTATTGGCTATGCCAATCCAGGTGAAGAATATCGGAAAGAGGTAACCCACGAGCGAACCTGCGTTGCAGAGGAAGCTCTGGATGGAGTAGGCCGTGCCCTTCTGCTCCTCGGAAACCATATCGCCGACCATCATCTTGAACGGCTGCATAGCCACGTTGATGGAGGTGTCAAGGAAGATGAGGGAGAAGAGGCCGAACCACATTGCGGCATTCAGGCCGAGGAATGCGTAAGCCGTGCTGAGACTGAGGTTTCCGGCATTCGGAAGAAGCAACATCACGAGCACCGCCACGATGGCGCCGATGAGAAGGTAAGGCTTTCTGCGGCCCATTCTGCACCAGGTGCGGTCAGACCATTTGCCGATGAGCGGCTGGACTATCATACCCATAAGCGGCGGCAGTATCCAGAAGAAACTGAGCTGATGTGGGTCGGCTCCGAGGGTAGCGAATATGCGGCTGATATTCGCGCTCTGAAGCGCATATGCTATCTGGACTCCGAAAAAGCCGAAGTTCAGGTCAAACATCTGAAGGAACGTTAATTTGCGTTGTGGCATCTTTATCGTTTTAGCGTATTAACGTGCAAAAGTAAGAAAATTAATTCCCCTAATATACACGCGCGAGGATGAATTGCATCGTTTTTAAGACAAATGGTTGTTTTTTCGGGATGAAATATCTATTTTAGACCTCGCAATTATGGAGAAACAATATAAAACGGACGTAGCCATAATCAACGGCTTCGCGCTTCTGCACGCTCTGGTGGCCCTCGGAAGCCGCCTGATCGGCATTCAGGACGACCTGATGCTGACGATGCTGACGATGCTGCTCGCGGTGATCATCTGCCTGCGCAGGGGCGTAAGCGCGAAATTCATGTGCGTCTGCGTGATTGCCGTGAACATCTTCGGTTTCCTGCTCGGTATGGGCTGCGCGGCGCTATTCCGTGAACTGACCGACTACTATCTGGTAGTCAATCCCCTCTCCACTTTCGTCACCACCCTGATAATCGGATGGACGACCTACGGCTGCACCATCGCCATCCGCCGCCGCTCCGGTTTCCAGCCCAGCAACACCACCGGTTTCAAGTGGCTGCTTGTCGCCATCGTGGCGATTCTCTGCGCGCGCCTCGCCATCATTCTGATATTCTCCGACGTGCTGAACAGCGAGAACATCGTGATAAACCTCATCATCGATTACGTCTTCAGCTGCGCGGTCCTGGTGTTCCTAGCCCTGAACGCGATCCACATAGACGAGGAGGCCCGAACGGACCGCGAGCGTACCCGTCTGGCGCAGTACAGCTATATGAAGCTCAAGCAGCAGGTGAATCCGCATTTTCTGTTCAACAGTCTGAACATTCTGGACTGCCTGGTGAAGGACGCGCCGAGGGAAACAGCCTCTACCTATATCCACAAACTCGCGGGAATGTACCGCTATATGCTTCGCAATGAGGACGAAACACTGGTGTCGCTCCGCGATGAGATGGAGTTCGTGGACCAGTATATCGATATGATGAAGCTCCGTTTCCCGGAGGGCCTGAAAGTCGAGAAGGACATTCCGGAAGCCGCTCTGAACAGCAGCGTGGTGCCTTGCTCAGTCCAGCTTCTCATCGAAAACGCGACGAAGCACAACCGCATCAGCAGCACCCAGCCGCTGTGCATCCGCATCTTCTGCGAAGACGGATATATCATAATAGACAACAATCTTCAGCCCAAGCCAAAGGCGGAAAATGCCTCCACCGGTCTGGGACTCAAGTATATACACGAACAATACCTGGATCTCGCTTCCCGCAGCACCGTCGTCATCCCAGATGCCGCTGGCGAAAACGGAGCACTCCATTACATCGTAAAACTCCCACTGCTATGAAAGTCCTGATAGTCGAAGACGAACTGATGGCCCGCGAGAGTCTGGCCAGAACCATAAGAGAGCATTTCCCTGACCTGGAGATAATCGGAATGACGTCTTCGGTCCAGGAGACCCTGGCGTTCCTGCAAAACAACCGTCCCGAGCTTATTTTTATGGATGTGGAGCTCTCGGACGGCAGCTGCTTCGAGATTTTCCGGCGCACGGCCATAGAGGCCAATGTCGTAATGACCACTGCCTATGACAATTACGCGATCAAGGCGTTCGAGGCGGGAAGTATCGACTATCTGCTCAAGCCTGTGGAACTCAGCGATCTGACGAGGGCCGTGGAGCGTTGCCGCCGCCGTACCGAAAAGGTCGATATGTCTGCGATTCTCTCCGCTCTCGGGCAGAAAAGCGGGAAGAGTTACAGAAGCCGCTTCATCGTGCATCTCGGCGAAAAGATCATCCCGCTGAACACCTCCGACATCGCCTATTTCTACTCCGAAAACAAGAGCAACTACATCACTTCGACAGCCGGGGCCCGATACATTTTCGACGGTTCGATGGACAGTCTCGAAGAGGAACTCGACCCGAGTGTATTTTTCAGAATATCACGCAGTTGCATCGTCTCGATGGGGGCCATCCGCAGCATCACCCGCAGTAGCGGCGCTCGCCTGCAGATCAGCGCCGAGCCCGCCCCGAGCTTCGAAATGACCGTCTCCCGCGCCCGCGTCGACGATTTCCTCAAGTGGATAGAATAGCCGGCCGGCTCCGCCGTCCAATACGACATTGGCCGCCTCGGGGAGGCGGCCAATTCTATATTGCGGTGGTTGAGCTTGTCGAAACCACATTATCATTCTGAGGATGAGAAGCTTGCACTAAAAAATGAGATGTGCCTTGACCGGGAAGTGATCGGAGATGAAGGTGCGCTCCATATACGGCTTGGTGACGGTCTCGAACTCAGTGCAAGTTGAAAAGCCTGAGTACCAGACATAATCGATGGTTGTCGAAGCCTTGCCCCAGCCGTTGTACGAGAAATGGTCATCAGTCTTGACAGCTGTGGTGCGGGCATTCTTCATCGCCTTCTTCACCGGAGCCATCGACGGATCGGAGATTTCCATATTGAAATCACCTGTCAGAACCATCGGCAGGCCGTCCCTGTTCATCTCGGCAATGCGGTCGCAGATAAGTTGCAGGCCTTTCTCGCGGGCCTCAGTACCCACGTGGTCCAGATGCGTATTCACCATATAAAATTTATTGCCGCTCTTCTTATCCTTCATAAGGGCCCAGGTAGCCGTCCTGAAATAGGCCGCATCCCAGCCCATGGAAGGCTTGTCCGGAGTCTCTGAAAGCCAGAAAGTTCCCCACTTGAGGACCTTGACGGTCTTCTTGTTGTAGAGCATCTCCATATGTTCGCCCTTCTTGTCTCCATCCTCGCGTCCGGCGCCGATCATCTTGTACTGAGGTGCAAGCGCGCTCTTGAGATAAGCGATCTGAACCGGAAGAGCTTCCTGAAGACCCACGATGTCCGGCTTCTGGTCCAGAACCATAAGGGCGGAAGCCGGATAGCGGTATTCCCAGGAATTGGTACCGTCATTGGCATTGCCGACGCGGATATTGTAAGATATGACAGTGATGCCTGCCGGCAGTTTCTGAGCTGAGAGGCCGAGCGGAGCCAGAAGGAGCTGCGCGGCCACAAGAAGGAGAATCGAACGTAATTTCATAAACTGTTACTCAAGTTTCGTAAGTATTTTCGGATTTCTGCACGGAAGGAACAATGCTCCGGCACGCTCACAAAAATAGTAATTTTATCACACAAATTATCTAACTTCGCGGAATATGGAAAAGACAAGTTTTGCTGAAATAGGGAAAGTTGAAGCCATTTCCCGTCTCTATGAGAATACCCCGTTCAAGGCTTTCGAGAAACCTTCCGTCGAGGCTCCGTCCAGGGAGTTTATCCGGGAAAGCAGTCGCGTGCTGCTGGAAGGGACTGATTTCGACCTGGTGTATTTTCCGCTTAAACATTTGGGTTACAAGGCGGTACTCTCCGTTACAGGAGAACTTTACGCCGGGATGGCGCATCCTCGCACACTTTCGGTTGTACTCGGTGTTTCTGCAAAACTGGATTATCCTCAGGTCGCTGAGGTCTGGGAAGGAATCGTCACCGCGGCTAAGGAGCAGAAGTATGAGAAGGTCTGCCTGGACCTGATCCCTTCGCGCAACGGGCTGGTAATCAGCCTCTCAGCCGTGGGCGAAACTTCGCTTCTGACAGAAAGGCGCAAAAGCCAGGCTAAAAGCAAGGATCTGCTCTGCGTGAGCGGGAGTCTCGGTGCGGCTTATCTCGGGCAGAGGCTTCTTGAAAGGGAGAGACGCAAATTCGACAAGGGAGAAAGGGAGGACAGCGAGAAGACTCTCGGCCCTTATAAAATGCTGGTTGCGGCCTATCTGAAGCCGGAACTGAGTCCAGACACAATCGAGCGTCTCGAGGAGGCGGAAATCTATCCTTCCGCAGCCTGTTTCGTCACGTCAGGGCTTTCCGATGCCGTAAAGAGAATTTCCCGCGATACCGGACTGGGCGCAAAAATCTATACTGAAAAGATTCCTTTCGAGGGCAATTCTTTCAAGGCCGGAAAGGAACTGGACATCGATCCTATGTCCGCCGCGATGAACGGAGGCGATGATTTCCGTCTGCTTTTCACAGTCCCGATCCTTAATCTGGAGAAGTTCCGCCACGATTTCCAGGACTTCGACATCATCGGCCATCTCGCGCAGCCTGAGGCCGGCACCACCCTCGTGACTCCGGACGGCGTCGAGTTTCCGCTCCGCGCCCCCGGGTGGAATAATTCTGAAGATTAGCGCGACTGCGTGGTTTCGACAAACTCAACCACCGCGCAGAAGACCAGTACAGGATTGGCCGCCTCGAGGCGGCCAATATCATTATACTGCTTTGCCGTTTACGGTGAAGGTGAGATCGAAGTCGCGCAGGGCGCAGAGGAGCTCGTTGCTGACGTCGATGCGGAGCTTCTGCGAGACGAGCTCGACCTTGTAGCCTTTCCCGCTGTCACAGAGCAGGATATCGACAGGGAAGGTTCCCTTGTGGGCCTTCAGCAGCTTGAGGAAGTCCCGGCGGAATTCAGGGCTCAGGCGGGAGGTGTCGAGAATGATCTGGAACGACTTCAGCAGGTCCTGACGGACGTTCCCCAGAAGGGCTATCTTCTTGACTTTGAACTGATAAGGCACCTGCTTGACTTCCTTCCCCTCTTCCTGGCGGCTCCAGTAACGCTCCTTGATGTCACCCTCCATATAAAGCTCCTTGTGCAGAGCCAGATACGGCTGCCAGGCCTCGTAGTCCTTGCCGAAGAACGCGAACTCGTAGCTGCCGCTCAGGTCCTCGAGAGTTATGCTCATCGCAGGATTCTTCGAATTTATCGGCCTTACGTCTACGACCATTCCGGCCACAGCGGCGGAAGACGGACTGCGGCGGGCTTCGCACTCATCCACGCGGGCCTTGAGCTGAGCCAACGGACAATTCGTAAAATACTTTATCTCAAAACCATAGCGGTCCAGAGGGTTCGCTGAAATGTACATTCCCAGGAGTTCCTTCTCCTTCTGGAGCAGGGCGAAAAGATCCTCAGCCTCCTTCAAGGCAGGCACTTCCGGACGCACCGGCTTGAGTTCCTCGCTGTCCCCGAACAGGGATGCGGAGGAATCGACGGTATCGTTGCTGAAAAGATTCGCGTAGCGTGCGAGCTCCTCCACGAACGGGACACCGTTGCTGCCGACGGTGAAATACTGGCCTCTGCTGTAGCCGAACGAATCAAGGGCACCGCAATGGATCAGCAGTTCCAGGGCCCTCTGGCTCAGATTCGGGGCCAGGCGCTCCACGAAATCCATCAGATCCGTGTAGTTTCCCCTCTCCTCGCGCTCGTTGATTATGGATTCCGCGAGACTGGTACTGAAATTCTTCACTCCGCCCAGACCGAAACGGATACAACCCTCGGAATTTACGGTGAAAGTCTTGAGGCTCTCGTTCACATCAGGATTCAGAACCTTGATGCCGTGGTCCTTGCAGTCCGCCATAATCTTCTGGATTTCATCCATTTTCGACAGATTGCAGGAAAGGTTCGCCGCCATGAATTCGGCAGTATAATGGCACTTCAGCCAGCCCGTCTGATAGCTCACCCAGGCGTAGCAGGTCGCGTGGGATTTATTGAAGGCATAGGCCGCGAATTTCTCCCAGTCCTTCCAGATCTTGTCCAGAGTCTTCTTGGGATGGCCATTGGCTTCGCCGCCTTTCATAAACTTGTCCTTCAGCGAGTTCAGGATGTCTATCTGCTTCTTTCCCATCGCCTTGCGCAGCTTGTCGGCTTCACCCTTGGTGAATCCGGCCAGCTTGCGGCTCAGAAGCATCACCTGCTCCTGATATACGGTAACGCCGTAGGTTTCCTTCAGGAACTCCTCCATTTCAGGAAGATCATACTCGATAGGCTTCTTCCCCAGCTTTCTGTCGACAAAATCAGGGATATAGTCCATAGGGCCCGGACGATAGAGGGCGTTCATCGCGATGAGGTCCTCGAAACGGTCAGGGTGCAGATTCTGGAGCCATTTGCGCATACCGGGAGATTCGAACTGGAACACGCAGGTGGTGTCGCCGCGGCCATAAAGCCTGTATGTAGGGGCGTCATCTATAGGAATGGCCTCTATGTCGATGTCCTCTCCCGTGCGAGCCTTTATGGTACGCAGACATTCGTGAATGATAGTCAGCGTATTAAGTCCGAGGAAGTCCATCTTCAGCATACCGACGTCCTCGATGAAGTGGCCGTCATACTGCGAAGTCCAGACTTCGCGGCCGGTATCCTTATCCTTGGAGAGGCAGATAGGCAGGAAATCCGTAAGGTTTCCGCGGCCGATGATGGTTGCGCAGGCGTGCATTCCCACCTGACGTATGCTGCCTTCCAGCTGCTGGGCATAATTCAGGACCTCTTTGGTGAGGTCGGAGCCGTTTTTAAGCTCTTCCTGGAACTCGGGAACCAGACGATAATAGTCCTTGAGGGTAGGGTTCTTTACGTCCTTGTCCTCCATTCCCACCTGGTAGAGGACCTTGGACTGAATCTTCTCGCCGGGATGCTCCGGATCTTCCTTCTCCTCCGTCCTTTCCTCCACCTTGAAGCCCGGTTTCAGCTCGTCCAATTCAGGATTATACCTGTATTCCGTCTTCTTCTTTTCGCTCAGATGGTCCGGAATCATCTTAACCAGACGGTTCGACTCGTCGATGCTCAGATGGCTGATTCGGGCCACGTCCTTTATGGCGCTCTTGGAGGCCATCGTACCGAAGGTGATGACTCGGGCCGTATGGTCCGGATGGTATTTTTCGTCCACATAGGCGTGGGCCTTCACGAGGTCCTCGAAATCCACATCGATATCAGGCATACTGATACGGTCAGGATTCAGGAAGCGCTCGAACAGGAGCTGGTAGCGTATAGGGTCCAGATTGGTGATTTTCAAGCAGTAAGCCACTACTGATCCGGCCGCGGAGCCTCGGCCAGGGCCCACCATCGAGTCGGCGGCGCGGGAGGCTGCGATATAATCCTGAACGATAAGGAAGTAGTCCGGGAAGCCCATCTTGCAGATGGTCTTGAGCTCGAAATCTATGCGTTCGGCCTGCTCCTCAGTCAGGGTCTCGCCGTAGCGCCAGTGCGCACCCTTGTAGGTCAGTTCGCAGAGATAGGCTACGGATATGCAGAATTCCCTTCCGCGGTCATTTCCGTCCTTGTCTATGCGACCCTGGTCGATGATGTCCTTGTATTTCTCCAGATTGGCGTCTATATCCGCGAGGAAGGCCGGATCTATGTCGTATTTAGGCAGAATAGGACTGTGGTCGATACTGTATTTCTCGATCTTGTCAGCGACCTCCAGAGTGTTCGAAATGACCTCCGGATGGTCGGGGAAGATGGCGGCCATCTCCTCCTCACTCTTGAGGTATTCCTGCTGAGTATAGCGAAGTCTGTCCGGATCATCCACGAAAGCATTGGTCGTCAGACAGATGAGACGGTCGTGCGCCGGGCCGTCCTCCTTGCATACGAAATGCACGTCATTGGTCGCTACGACCTTGGTATTCGTCTGCGCCGCGAGGCGGAAGATGGCTTCGTTCACGATCAGCTGGTTCTCACCCACCTCGAGCATCTTTTCGGTGGCATTGGCGACCTGCGTGGCGTGATGCTGGACCTCCAGGTAGTAATCCTCGCCGAAGACTCTCTTGTGCCATTCTATGGCCTTCAGAGCGTCTTCTTCCGTGCCCTCGATGATGTCCTTCGGAATCTCTCCGGCAAGACAGGCGGAGCAGCAGATGAGGTTCTCGTGATACTGCTCTATAATCTCGTGTGTAACGCGCGGCTTGTCGTAGTATTTGCCCTCGATATGTCCCAGCGAGACTATCTTGACGAGGTTTTTGTAGCCGGCGTAGTTCTTCGCGAGGAGTATGAGATGATAGTACTTGCGGTGCGCGTTGTCCTTCAGGCGATGGTCGTAGTGACGCGTCACATAGACCTCGCAGCCGATGATGGGCTTGACGTTCGGATGCTTGCCGGCCATCTTCAGGAACTCCTTCACGCCGTACATATTTCCGTGGTCGGTGATGGCCAGAGCCGGCATATTCAGCTCGTCAGCCCTGTCAAAGAGTTTCTTGCAGGTGGAAAAACCGTCGAGGATGGAATACTGTGTATGGACGTGCAGATGAACGAAGGACATAGTTGCGAATCTTGAGACACAAAGATAAAAAAAACGGCCGTCCTTTCGAAGGACGGCCGCCAAAATATGATAAGAAATATGATTACTTCTTGGCTGCGGCTTTCTTCATCTTTTTCTGTGTAGCGTCGAACATGATAGGAGTACCGATCATGATGGATGCGTAAGTACCGATGATGATACCGATGATGAGAGCGACTGAAAGACCTCTGATGGACTCACCGCCGAAGAATGCAATGGCAAGCATAGGGAGGAGAGTTGATACGGAAGTATTTACCGTACGGGTGAGGGTTGCGTTCAGGGACTTGTTTACGGTCTCCTTGAAGTCTTCGTTAGGATGCAGACCGAGGTTCTCACGGATACGGTCGAAGATAACCACGTTATCGTTGATGGCGTAACCGATGATCGTAAGCACGGCCGCGATGAATGTCTGGTCGACGTCAAGGTTGAACGGCAGGATTCCCGAGAAGAGGGAGAAGAAGCCGATAACGATGATGGTGGTGTGTGCAAGTGAAACCACACCGCCGAGACCCCAGGTCCAGCCGCGGAAACGGAAGGCGATGTACGCGAAGATTACGAGCAGTGAGAGGAGAACCGAGATGATGGCCGCCCTCTTGATGTCGCTCGCGATGGATGCGCCCACCTTGTCGGAACTGATGATACCGTTAGGATTCTCGAGAGTTGATGTGAACTCGTCCAGGGTAAGATCCTCGAAGAAGAATGGCTTGAGAGCGTTGAAGAGCTTGCCTTCGATCTCTGTATCCACTTCTGTGGACTCGTCCTCAACCTTGTAGGCTGTAGTGATCTTCATCTGGGACTCGCCACCGAACTGCTTAACCTCGACAGCGCCGTCGAACTCGTTGATGCAGGCCTCGCGGATGTCCTCAGCTGTGACAGGCTGGTCGAAACGTACTACATAGGTACGGCCACCGGTGAAGTCAACACCGTAGGTGAAGCCCTTGAAGCACATCGAAGCGATGCAGATGAGGATGATGATACCGGAGATGGTGTAAGAGTACTTGCGGCCGTCAAGGAAGTTGACGTGAGTATTCTTGAGGAAGTTCTTGGTAAGGTTGTTCTCGAAGGTGATGTTCTTGCCTCTGTTGACGCGGGTGTCGAATACGAGTCTCGTGATGAAGATTGCGGTGAGCATCGAAGTGATGATACCGATTACGAGAGTTGTAGCGAAGCCCTTGACAGGACCTGAACCGAAGAAGAACAGTACGAGACCGGTAAGGAGGGTGGTCACCTGACCGTCGATGATGGCTGAATATGCATTCGAGAAACCATCATGGATAGCCTTGCCCAGACCCTTGCCTGCCTTGAGCTCTTCCTTGATACGTTCATAGATAATTACGTTCGCATCCACGGCCATACCCATAGTCAGGACGAGACCGGCGATACCAGGCAACGTCAGGACGGCTCCGAATGAAGCGAGGGTTCCCATAAGCAGGAGCACGTTCGTAAGAAGCGCGAAGTCTGCAACGAGACCTGCACCCTGGTAGAAGAATACCATATAGATGAGAACGAGCAGGAATGCGATTGCGAAGGAAATGATACCCTTGCGGATGGACTCGGCACCGAGAGAAGGTCCCACTACCTGCTCCTGTACGATGGTTGCAGGTGCAGGAAGCTTACCGGACTTGAGGACGTTGGTAAGGTCAGTTGCCTCCTCCACGTCGAAGTGACCGGTGATGGATGAGCTACCTCCTGTGATTTCACCCTGAACAGTAGGGTAAGAATATACGGTACCGTCGAGAACGATGGCGATCTGCTTGCCGATGTTCTCCTTGGTAAGACGTGCCCAGGCGTTTGCACCTTCAGCGTTCATAGTCATGGAAACGCTAGGCTCACCGCCGCGTGCGTTCTCATACTGAACACGTGCATCTGTTACCACGCCGCCGTCGAGAGGGGCCTTTCCGTCACGGGAAGAAGCCTTGATGGCAACGAGCTCGAAGATATTGTCGGTGCTGAAGTACTCTGAAGGCTTTACAGACCACATAGCTCTGAACTCTGCAGGAAGGATGTCCTTAACCTGTGACATAGCGAAGAGCTTGTTGATCTTGGCTGTATCTGTAGCGGCAGCATAACCGATGCAGGCATTTCCGCGTGCCTGTGAAGGCTGGAGAACCGAGAAGAGAGGATTCTGTTTGTCATTGACGGAAGCGTCTGCATCCTCGTTCTGGGCTGCAAGCTCCTCGGCTACCACGTCACCCTCGGCTGTCTCGGCTGTCTCGGCAACGGTTTCCTCAGCTGCAGGAGCTTCCTCATCTGTGAGGATCTGAGCGAGGAGGCTGTTGGCCTCGACGAGGTAAGGATAGATCTCGGAGTTGTCGTATGTGGTCCAGAACTCGAGGGAAGCGGTTCCCTGGAGCAGCTTGCGGACACGCTCAGGCTCCTTTACACCTGGGAGCTCGACGAGGATTCGTCCTGTATTTCCGAGCTTCTGGATGGACGGCTGAGTCACGCCGAAACGGTCGATACGGTTACGGAGAACGTTGAAGGAGTTTGCGACTGCACTCTCGGCTTCAGCCTTGATGACGGTAAGAACCTCATCATCTGAAGATTCAGGCTTGATCTGGTCTCTCATTTCATAGGTACCGAAGATCTGAGCAAGTCTCTGACCGCCGCCGACTTCCTTCCAGGCCTCACCGAAGAGGGTGATGTAGTCTGACTGGGAATTCACGCTACGCTCCCTGGCAAGGTTCAGGGCCTGGCTGAACTCAGGAGTGACATTGTCACCGGCGAGAGCCCTGACAAGGTCCTGGAGCTGCACCTGCAGCATTACGTTCATACCGCCCTTGAGGTCCAGACCGAGGTTGATTTCCTTAGCCTTTACTTCCTTGAAGGTGTAACCGAAATATACTTTCTGCGAAGAGATGGAATCAGTGTACCATCTGTTCTGCTCTTTGCGGATGGAGTCCAGGTAATATGCCTGCTCCCCTTCCGGAACATTGCTGAATGCGGCTGAGTTCTGTGCGGCAACAGCTGCCTTCTCGGCAAACTTTTCCGCCTTCTTCTCGTGAATGTCTGTCACGAGAGTGAAGGACAACTGCCAGAGACAGGCAATAGCCAGAAGAATAGCCACAAGCCTAATAGCGCCTTTACTTTGCATTTTTTATTGTTTTTTAATTAATATATCGGCAAAATAGGGTGCAAATTTACGATTTTTTTCCAAGCAAAGAAATTTTATTCCATCCTTTTCGTACTTTTGCAGTCCAAATCCTTCTATATGAGAGTGCGTGACCTCGTTTTTCTTATAATTTCCGCAGTTTTATGCTGCACGAGCCACACCGCAGCGGCGCAGACCGCCGCGGACTCCACGGATTTTGCCGCCCGCGAAAATCTGCTCAAGTCCAAAGTCGATTCGCTCCGGGAAAGCATGAGCCGCCGAAGGACCATTTCCGTCAGCGAACTGCGCAACGCTGGAGACTCTCTGCGCCTTCACTATGACTTTACCTCATCGGTCCGGGCACTCGAGGCCGCATTGGACGCGTCAGCGGACTCCCTCGAAAGACTTGACATAGAAGACAAGCTCCTGCTTTCGCGCAACGGTCTGAGTATGAGCGAGTACTGCAGCCACCCCGTTGTCGTCGCGCGCAAACGCTTCAGCGTCAAGGACTTCTTCCTTTATTATCCGATGCGCGACAGCAGCTGGCGCTCCCTTCCGAACCAGCTCGACTCTCTGAACACGCATCCGCTCGTGCACGCAAGCTACGTGAGCGAAGACGCATCGAGCCTCTACTACAGCGGCGTGGACTCCAACTCCGTGCGCAATGTCTATTATACTGAGTATCAAGACTCCGCGTGGACAGCTCCGCGTCTTGTGAACGAGAGCCTGACCACCGCGCACGACGAGATCTACCCTGTGCTCAGCGAGGACGGCAAGACGCTCTGGTTCGCCTCCGCAGGTCTCTACGGAATGGGCGGCTACGACCTCTACGTCTCGCATTGGAATGAGCGCACCCGCGACTGGGACGTCCCGACCAATCTCGGATTCCCCTACTCCTCGCCCTACGACGATTTTCTCTACTACAATTCCGACGACGGCCGCTACACTCTCTTCGCTTCGAACCGCGACTGCCCGAGCGACAGCGTGAACGTCTATGTACTTGAGTATGACTCTCTTCCGCTACACTCTGCCGTCAGCGAACCTTCCGAGCTCCGCCGTCTCGCCGCGCTCGAGCCCGACATCCTGCGGCCGGCTGCGCCGTCCAATCCCGTCCCGTCACCGGCTGCTCCGCAGCCAATGGGGGAAGATATGGCTTCCTACCTTGAGCAGATGAACACTGTGCTCAGTCTGCGCGATTCGCTTAACGCCGCATCTTCGGAACTCGACGCCCTACGCGCCTCTCTTTCTTCCGCATCTGAAGACGCCCGCAAGGATCTTTCAGCCACCATCCTTCAGAAGGAAATGGATCTGATTCCTCTCCAGAAGGCCCTCTCCGAGGCCGGAAAAACACTTCAGGCCACGGAAATGGAATTCCTGGAAAAGGGCGTGGTGATAGATCCTGACAGACTTATGGCTCCTGCCTCTGAGAACACTCCGGCAGAAGAGACCCCAGCACAGGACTTCAGATTCGTCCGCAGACACTGGGGCAAAACACTGGAAATGAAATTCCTCCCTCCGGAAACGGAAAAGGTCCTCCCTTATGACGGGGAAGACCTTTATTCTGAATAAATTATATCTTTCTACAGATTCCTGAGAAGATTGTTCATATTCACTCTCTCATCGATGAGCCTGCGGAGTTCTGAAACCGGAACCCTCTCCTGAGTCATCGTGTCACGGTCACGTACGGTCACGCAGTTGTCCACGAGAGAATCGTGATCCACAGTGATGCAGAACGGAGTACCGATGGCATCCTGACGGCGGTAGCGCTTTCCGATGGAATCCTTCTCCTCGTACTGGCAGTTGAAATCGTATTTCAGGTCATCCATAATCTTCTGGGCGAACTCAGGAAGACCGTCCTTCTTCACGAGAGGAAGAACCGCAGCTTTTATAGGAGCGAGCGGAGCAGGAATGCTGAGCACGGTACGTGTTTCGCCATTCTCGAGAGTCTCCTCCTTGAGCGAATGGCTCAGGACAGCCAGAACCATACGGTCCACGCCGATGGAAGTCTCGACTACATATGGGGTATAACTCTCGCCTGTCTCAGGATCGTAGTACTGAATCTTCTTGCCGGAGAACTTCTGATGGTTTCCGAGGTCGAAATTGGTACGGCTGTGCACACCCTCAAGCTCCTTGAAACCGAACGGGAAGTTGAACTCGATATCGGTGGCGGCATTTGCGTAGTGGGCGAGCTTCTCGTGGTCGTGGAAGCGGTAGTTCTCCGCACCCATTCCGAGATTCACGTGCCACTTCATTCTCTTCTCCTTCCAGGTCTTGAACCAGTCAAGCTCAGTTCCAGGCTTGATGAAGAACTGCATCTCCATCTGCTCGAACTCTCTCATTCTGAAGATGAACTGACGGGCCACGATCTCGTTTCTGAAGGCCTTTCCGATCTGTGCGATACCGAAAGGAATCTTCATACGGCCTGTCTTCTGAACATTCAGATAGTTCACGAAGATGCCCTGAGCGGTCTCAGGACGCAGATAAATGGTGTTTGCGCCGTCGGCGGTGCTGCCCATCGAGGTGCTGAACATAAGATTGAACTGACGGACTTCCGTCCAGTTGCAGGTGCCGCTGATAGGGCAGACGATGCCGCAGTCGATGATGATCTGGCGGTACTCCGCGAAATCGTTGTTCTGTTCGGCCTTCACGTAGCGGTTGTGAACCTCATCGTAACGGGCCTTCTCGCGGAGGATATTAGGGTTGGTCTCGCGGAACTTGGCCTCGTCGAATGACTCGCCGAACTTCTTGCGGCCTTTCTCGACTTCCTTGTTCATCTTCTCCTCGATCTTGCCGAGATAGTCCTCGATAAGAACGTCCGCACGGTAACGCTTCTTCGAATCCTTGTTGTCGATGAGCGGATCGTTGAATGCGCCCACGTGGCCTGAAGCCTCCCAGATCCTAGGGTGCATAAAGATGCAGGAATCGATGCCGACGATGTTCTCGTTCAGGCGTGTCATCGCATTCCACCAATACTGCTTTATGTTGTTTTTAAGCTCCACGCCCATCTGACCGTAGTCATAGACGGCAGCAAGTCCATCGTAGATTTCACTGGAGGGGAAAATGAATCCGTACTCCTTGCAATGTGCTACAAGCACCTTGAATAGTTCGTCCTGTGTCATGATAAATACTCAAATTTGAACAACTCGCAAAGGTATAAAGAGTTTCGGTATTTGACAAAAAGTCGAAGATGCTAAAATCAAAATCAGCATCATTTCTTAAGTCTCTTTACGAATCTTAAATCTCAGACGCTGCCTCTGAAGGCCTGCTTCCGACATAAAAAATCTCAGGAAAAGCCATAGCAAGTTCCAGCGTCGCTACGTCACACAGCGGCATCATCACGAAATCCCGCTGAGCCATCAGAGGATGCGGCACACTGAGACGCGGAAGTGCGAAGCGCTGGGTCCCGATAAACAGAATATCAATGTCTATTATGCGCGAGTGATAGATTCTGCGTCCCTGCGCATCATACAGCACATTCTGCACACGGCCCATCGCCGTCTCGATTTCCTTCACCGTATCGAGCAGCGCAAGCGCCTGTTCGTCAGTTATTGGCGAAGAATCGGCGGGGATTGGACGCGGACGCGGCCGGAGAAAAATGTCGCGGGGCAGGTCGTAGCGGATCACGCAGTTCAGAAATTCTTCGCCCTCGAAGCCCCACGCTGGCGTCTCGTAAATGCCTGATTTAGAATGGGCGCAAGCGCCCAATGCGGAATCGAGCCGCCGCTCGGCCTCCGCAAGGTTCGCAAGACGGTCTCCCAGGTTGGTGCCGAGGCTGAAATATACGGAGATTTCGCTCATCAGACTGTCGGAGTGTCGTCCGCCTGCGGGGCGTCGTCGAAGTCCACATCGAAGCCGAGAGTCACCTTGGCCTCGTCGGACATCATACTCTGGTCCCAGACCGGCTCGAAAACCAGGTCTATGCTGCAGCCCTTGACGTTCGGAACGTCCTCGACATTGCGCTTCACTTCCGCCATAACCTCGTCAGCCATAGGACAGTTCGGCGCCGTGAACGTCATTTTTATATAGACTTCGCGGGACTTGCGGATATTGAGTTCGTATATCAGGCCCAGGTCGTAGATATTAACCGGAATCTCAGGGTCATAGACCTGCTTGAGAGCAAGAATCACATTCTCGTACAGAGGAGTAAGCTCCTTGACATCCTCTGCCGTAAGAACTTCCTCGTTGGTTTTGACTTCGTTTTCCTCCATTGCTTCTTATGCTGTCACGGCCTTTGCAGAGCCGCATTCATTTAAAATTCGTATCAAAAATGTCTGTTTTCTTAAATCTGCGCCTCCGCAGCGCTGCGGATGGTCGCTATCATAGAGACCAGACCGTTTGCCCTGGTAGGCGAGAGGTTTTCCTTCAGGCCGATTCTGTCCAGGAAGGAGAAATCATCGGCTGCTATTTCCTGCGGAGTGCGGCCCGAATAGACACTGATAAGCAGGGAAATTATGCCCTTGGTGATGATGGCGTCGCTGTCCGCGCTGAAATAGAGCTTCCCGTCTTCGAATTTCCAGTCAAGCCATACGCGGGACTGGCAACCCTTGATAAGCCTGTCATCGGTCTTTTTCGATTCGTCGAACGTCTGGAGATTCTTTCCCAGGTCGATGAGATATTCATATTTGTCGAGCCACTCATCATAGAGGGAAAAATCCTCCACAACCTGCTCCTGTGCTTCTTTCAGTGTCATATTTTCCATAACTTTTCTTCCTGACTATAGAGATTCATCTCATTTGAGCATTCCGATGGCCCTGTTCAGGCTGCTGATGAAATACTCAGCCTCTTCGAGGGTGTTATACGGCAGGAATGAGGCCCTGACCATACCCGTCACGCCGTAGCGGTCCATAAGTGGTTCTGCACACATCTGACCGGATCTGACAGCTATTCCCATCTTGTCGAGAATCAGCGCAAGATCCTCGTGATGAGCACCTTCCACCGTGAATGAGAATAGGGCTATCTTGTCCGATGTTCCACGGGGAACACCGTAGAGGTGTATCCTTTCATCTTCTGTAAGCGCCTTCAGAACGTAATCCCTGACAGCATCGTATTCCTTTTGTATCTCACTGTCATTCATAGAGTTGAGCATTTCGATAGCCTGCACGAGAGTCGGAGTTCCGGAGATGTTCTGGGTGCCCGCTTCGAATTTCTGCGGGAGCGGTGCGAAGGTCGTGCGAGCGAAGCTGACGTTTCCGATCATCTCGCCGCCACCAAGCAAAGGAGGCATCTTTTCCAGGAGTTCGCGTCTGCCGTAAAGCACTCCCGTGCCCGGCGCCGCGAACAATTTGTGACCGGAGAATGCGTAGAAGTCACAGCCTAGTTTCTGTACATCGGAATTGCCGTGAAGAACGCCCTGCGCGCCATCGATAAGAACCTTGCAACCTTTTGAGTGACAAAGTTTTACTATATCTCCTACGGGATTTCTGAGTCCCAGGACATTGGATATCTGGGCGATGCAGAGAATCCTGGTCTTATCGGTAAGCAGACTTTCCAGGACATTCAGTCTCGGATAGCCGTCTTCATCGACAGGAAGGACTTTCAGCGTGGCGCCTTTTCTGTCGCAGGCGAACTGCCAGGGAACTATATTCGAATGGTGTTCGCTTTCACAGACTATGATTTCGTCTCCTTTATTAATGTAAGCCTCTGAGAATGAGTATGCTACAATATTGAGCGACTGTGTCGCTCCTGAAGTGAAGATGATTTCTGAGGTGCTCTCGGCATTGAGGAATGCGCGGACTGCTTCGCGGGCGGCTTCGTACTGCTCAGTGGCGTCGGCTGCTATCTTGTGCACGGCGCGGTGAAGGTTGGCACTGCTCCTGGAGCTGAGTTCATACCACCTGTCGAGGACGCTGCGGGGACGCAGGGATGTGGCCGCGTTGTCCAGATAGACAAGCGGTTTGCCATATACCTTGACGCCCAGCTGAGGGAAACAGCTTCTTAATTCTTCTATCGCTGACATATTATAAATAGTCTTTGCAAACTGCAAAATTACAAAAGATTGAGTAAATTTGTGGACTTGCAAAGGAATAAATGTTCTTGTTATGATAGACTATATCAACGGCAAAATAGCCGAACTCTCCCCAACTTATCTTGTTGTGGACAATAACGGCATCGGTTACGGTGTGGAGATTTCTCTTCTGACGTATCAGGCTCTGGACGGGAAAGAAAGTGCTAAAGTATTTATATATCAGGCAATTAACCAGCGCGATTCGACGGAGGTGATGTATGGTTTCGCTTCGAAGGATGAGCGGGAGCTTTTCAAGCTTATCATCGGGGTTTCCGGTATCGGAGCGGCTTCGGCGAGGATTATTCTGTCATCGCTTACTCCTGACGAGCTTCGCGATGCGATTCTTTCGGAGAATATCACTCGTCTGAAGAGTATAAAGGGCATCGGTCTGAAGAGTGCTCAGAGGATGGTTCTGGAGCTGAAGGATAAGATCGTGAAGGGCGAGGGGGCGGATGTGCAGCTGCCTGTGAAGGTCGATAACAATGCGGATATCGAGGAGGCGACAAGTGCTCTTCAGATGCTCGGTTTTTCGCGTCCGAATATTCAGAAGGCGGTTCAGGCAGTGCTCAAGGAGCAGCCTGACGCGAAGGTAGAAAAGATCATCAAGGAGGCCCTCAAGCGGCTCTAAAGAATCAATATCAGAGATTATTCGCGCTTTCGGCGGTCGGAAAGGAAATATTAGCGGCCGAAATAGACGAGGAGGACGGAGATGTCAGCAGGAGAGACGCCGGAAATGCGGGAGGCTTGGGCGATGGTCGTCGGACGATACTTTTTCATCTTCTGGCGACACTCTATGGTCATTCCGGTAACCTTGTCGAAATCGAAATTCTCAGGGATTTTCAGATCTTCCAGACGATGCAGTTTCTCGGCCAGAAGCCGCTCTCGCTCAATATAGCCGCTATATTTCAGAGAAACCTCCACAGACTCCACAACCTCATTCCTGAGCATATCAGAGAAACCCTCTGAAGCCTTTTCAAGCACTCCCCTATCCTCACGATAACCACAATTGGACTTCAGAACCTCAACTGCATCCGCATAGGAAGAGCCTTCGAGTTCGGAAGGAAGTTGCTTCGAATCGAAGATATAATCAGAATAATCTTCCAGAACAGGCTCATCAAAGCTGAGCAAATTCTCAAGAAGTGTTCCACGTGGAACATTATTTAAAAGCGAAGAAAGAGATACTTCCGGACGAGACGCAATCTCAGAAATTTTCTTAGAGTCAGTAAGAGGTGAAGAACCTATAGACTCAAGGTACGGATTGGCCTGTTTCGCCGTGAAATTCTTCGCCTCGATATATTCAGAAAGAGAGCGGACACGCTCATATTTTCTCATAGTAAAATCGTAGCGGAACTTGTCGGCTAAACCAATCTCATAAGAACGGGCAGTCAGACGCTCATCAGCATTATCCTGCCTCAAAAGAATTCTGTACTCAGCACGGGAAGTGAACATTCTATAAGGTTCATCGACTCCCTTAGTGATAAGGTCATCAATAAGAACTCCTATATAAGACTCATCGCGCGAGAGAATGAAAGGCTCACGCTCAGCAAGCTTGAGATGAGCGTTAATTCCGGCCATAAGTCCCTGAGCAGCAGCCTCTTCGTAACCTGTAGTTCCATTTACCTGACCCGCAAGAAACAGATTATCAATACATTTCGATTCCAGGGAAGCCTTAAGCTGCGTAGGATCGAAATAATCATACTCGACGGCGTAAGCCGGGCGGAAAACCTTCACATTTTCCAGGCCGGCGATGGAATGCAGAGCATCCATCTGAACCCTCAACGGAAGCGAGGAAGAAAACCCCTGGAGATAATATTCCCCAGTATGGCGGCCTTCTGGTTCAAGGAAAAGCTGATGGCTGTCCTTGTCCGGGAACACGCGAAGCTTGTCCTCGATACTCGGACAGTAGCGCGGCCCTTTTCCGTGAATCATACCAGTGAAAAGTGGAGACTCATCGAAACCGCTCTTGAGGATCTCGTGAGTATGCGCATTCGTATGGAGAATGAAACAAGGCATCTGCGGAGTTCCATTCTGCACAGTCGAAAGATAAGGGAGGAAAGAAAATTTCTCAGGATTCTCATCTCCGACCTGGCGGAGAAGAGAAGAGTTGTCAACAGACCTGATGTCAATTCGCGGCGGAGTTCCGGTCTTCATTCGGGAAGATTCAATTCCCAACGAAACCAATTGTTGTGTCAGACCGTTCGAAGCAGGCTCCCCTATTCTTCCCCCTTCGAAACTGTGACGTCCGATGAAAAGGTTGCCGCCAAGAAACGTTCCGGCCGTCAAAATAACCGCGCGAGATTTAAAAATTGCGCCGGTGGTAGTACAAACTCCCGTAATTTTTCGATTCTCGAAGAGAAAAGAAACGGCAGAGTCCGCGTAAATATCTAAGTTACAATTACTTTCGAGAATTTTTCGCCAATTGTGGGAAAACTGAATTTTATCGCATTGCGCGCGCGGACTCCACATCGCCGGCCCCTTTGAGCGATTCAGCATTCTGAACTGAAGAGTCGAAGAATCAGTTACGATTCCCGTGTATCCGCCGAGTGCGTCGATTTCACGCACGATCTGCCCTTTGGCGATTCCGCCAATTGCAGGGTTGCACGACATCTTGGCGAAGCCGAGCATATCCATCGAAATCAGCAGAACTGAAGATCCGAGACGGGAAGCCGCCATTGCGGCTTCACATCCGGCGTGCCCTCCCCCGACGACTATGATGTCATAAAAAGTATTCATTAAACAAGAGATTTTCTCATCTCGAGATAATAGTTCTCCTTTTCACGCATTACCTTCTTCTCTTCATCCGTGTGATCATCGTAACCGATAAGATGAAGAAGACCGTGAACGATGACACGGTTCAGTTCATCCGGAAACTCAGTACCAAAGAAAGCGGCATTTTCACGAACTGAATCCACACTGATGAAAAGGTCACCGGAAAGTTTATTGCCTTCACAATAATCGAAAGTGATAATATCGGTGAAATAGTCGTGCTGGAGATACTTTATGTTTACGTCCAGAATATAAGGATCAGAACAGAAAATGATGGAAATGTCTCCGAGCCTTTTGATTTCGCTCTCGGCGACCATCTTGAGCCAGCGGTTATTCAGCAGTTTGTTCTTGAACACGAAATCTGTGTCCTGAAGGTGATATGTAACCATAATAATCAGTTATCAAGTTTTACCTGCCCGGAAAGACTAGCTTTGGGTAGCGGATGCAAAGTTAGGGAAATTCGATGAAAAAGTATCAGAATGAGAGTATCAAGAGGGTCGAACGGTGGAAAAAACGGTGAAAAATCGAATTGAAAGTTGAAGAGTTTCTCAAAAAATTGTTTTTGAAAAGAATTATTTATACCTTTGAGGGTCTGTTGGGATATTAAAAGAAAAAAGATATGGAAGTTAAAAAAACAAGTAAGGCAAGTCTTGAGAACAAGAGACTGCTGTTTGTTGAGATCGGCTTCGTAGTTTCGCTTCTGGTAGTATGGGGAGCATTCTCCTATACATCAAGTGAAAAGGCAGAGGCGGTTCTCGAAGCTGAGACAGTTGTTGTCGAGGAAGAGGAGATGATTCCTATCACACAGGAGACCCCTCCACCACCTCCAGAAATCGCCAAGATTCCTGTTCTTTCAGACCAGATCGATATCGTTGACGATGAAATCGAGGTTGACGACGATCTCTTTATGAACCTTGAGGACGATGCCAATATGGGTGTCGAAATTATGGACTACGTAGAGGAAGTTGAAGAGGAAGTTGTAGAAGAGGAAGCGATTCCTTTCCAGCTCATCGAGGACAAGCCTATGTTCCAGGGCAAGGATGCAAACTACTTCACAAAGTGGGTTAACCAGCAGCTTGTTTATCCTGAAATCGCCAAGGAAAACGGTGTACAGGGTCGTGTAACTCTCCAGTTCACCATCAATCCTGACGGATCAGTAAGCAACATCAAGGTTCTCCGTGGAGTTGACCCTTCACTTGACAAGGAAGCTGTACGCGTAGTTTCGATGTCACCGAAGTGGACTCCTGGAAAGCAGAGAGACCGTGCTGTAAAGGTTACATACACCTTCCCGGTTATCTTCAAGCTTCAGTAAGCAAATTGAAACACATAAAGAAGGCTGTCCCGAGGGATGGCCTTTTTTAGTTTAAATTAGTTTGAATATCAGAGAATTAGGTAAGTACTCAGAAGTATCAGAGACTATAAAGTAGTATATGGTAGAGGAAAGAGTAGAGAAAGCAGTATTTGTCGGAGTCATAACCCAGAATGACGATGAGAGAAAAGTCAAGGACTATCTGGATGAACTGGAGTTTCTGGCCGAGACGGCCGGAGCTGTCGGGGACCGTAAATTCCTACAGAGACTGGACAAACCTGAGAAAGCGACATATATCAGAAGCGGAAAACTTCAGGAAATCGCAGACTATTGCGAGGAAAACTGTATCGAATACGTCATATTCGATGATGAACTGACAGGAATGCAGCAGAGAAACATCGAAAAGGTTATCAAGACTGCACACGTAATAGACCGAACAAGTCTGATTCTGGAAATATTCGCACAGAGAGCGCAGACGTCCTATGCCAAAATGCAGGTGGAACTTGCCAAATACAACTATATGTTGCCGAGACTGGCCGGTATGTGGACGCACCTGGAACGGCAGAGAGGCGGTGTTGGTACAAGAGGCGGTATGGGTGAAACCCAGATAGAAGTCGACAGACGTATAGTAAAAGAGAGAATAAACCGCCTTAAGGAGCAGCTGAAGAAGGTGGACAGACAGATGGCTACCCAGAGGGGTAATCGCGGTCAGATGGTCCGTCTGGCTCTTGTAGGCTATACTAACGTAGGCAAGAGCACTCTTATGAACGTACTGGCGAAATCGGACGTGCTTTCGGAAAACAAACTCTTCGCTACACTGGATACCACTGTGAGAAAGGTAGTTATAGAG
>CAVCSJ010000004.1:0-29845 GCA_963604895.1 bacterium | reverse complement strand
GAGATGGCCTTGATGATGATCTCGGCGATGGCCTTGCTGGCAGGCGTGGAATCATCGTAGATTTCCGTCGGGATCTTCTCGAAACTGTGCAGAATGCCTTCCGGAAGATTCTCTTCCAGAAGGCCTCCATCCTTTGGTAAGGTAAAATGTTTCATCGGGATTTTTTATCTTTTTTTCTCCGCGGATCCACCCTCTATCAGTTCAGGGTTGAGAATCACCGTCTTCTGGCAAGGGAGATTTTCGATCATCGAGTGGAGAAGATCCACAGACTTCTCGCCGAGCTCCCTGAGAGGCTGAACGATATGGGCTACCGTGGTGGAATATAGCTTATAAACATCACTTTCATCGAAAGCCACGAGAGCAAGGTCGTCAGGAGAAGATACTTTAAGTGTCTTCATTGCGGACAATGCGGCGGCTGAAAGGGAATAGGTAGGGATGAACAGACCGTCCACTCCCCTCTTCACTACGTCCCTGATGATCTCGAGAAGGTCATTTGCAGCATTTGAATAGTCCGTGTAATGAACCTTGGTCTCCAGACCCTTCTCTTTCATAGCCTGTTTATAGCCTTCCTCGCGTTCCTGAAGACTGGAGATGTCGAGCTTGTATGATACCATCTCTATGCTCTTGCAGCCGTTCTTCAGAAGAAGTTCGGTAGCCATACGGCCGGCCTCCACATCGTTCAGGAGGACCTTTCCGACTGAATCCATAGACTCTATGTCGCGGTCCAGGAGGACTACAGGGACATTCACGTCGATGGCTTTCTGAATGGCGGCCTCGCCGCCTGCAACCGGAGCCACGATGATGCCGTCGATATTGTAGGCGAGCACGGTATCCATAACGGAGTCAAGTCTTTCCGCGCTTTCATCAGAGCTGCCGAAGAGTACGGTATAGCCGTAAGTATAGGCTTTGTCTTCGATGTAGCGGGAGATGCCTGCGAAGAATTTGTTCGAAATGTCGGTAGGGATGACGGCGATGGTGTTGGAACGGCCGCTTCTGAGCGAAGCTGCAGCCACATTCCTTCTGTATCCGAGCTTTCTGGCTACGCTCAAGACACGCTTTGCGGTCTCGGCGTTTACTGGGCAGTCAAGGCGTCCGTCCGGACCCTTCTTGGCGTTCATCACGAACGATACGAGAGTTACAGAAACGCCTGCCTCCCGTGCGACATCTTTTATAGTTATCTTTTTCATATCAAGTCCTATTACTGTCAAAGTACAAAATTAATCATTTTAATCAATCCTTTTACAGGTTAGCTAAAATATTTTAACAATTTCTCTCAAATTCAATGCCCAGTTTCGCACAATGCACTACAAAAGGTGGAATCCCACGGTCAGTCCGGCCATCACGATGGAAACCATACTCATCAGCTTGATGAGGATGTTCAGCGACGGGCCTGAAGTGTCCTTGAAAGGATCGCCAACGGTGTCACCCACGACTGTAGCGTGGTGAGCAACGGAATTCTTGCCTCCGTGGTGACCCTCCTCCACATATTTTTTCGCGTTGTCCCAGGCTCCTCCGGAGTTTGACATAAAGACTGCAAGCACGAATCCGGAGCCGAGGCCGCCGATGAGCAGTCCCAGAACGCCGGCCACGCCGAGCAGAACTCCAGTCAGGACAGGAACTATGATGGCGATGAGCGCAGGGAGAAGCATCTCGTGCTGCGCGGCCCTGGTGGAAATCTCCACGCAACGTTTGTAGTCAGGGGTTCCCTCGCCCGTGAGGATACCCTTGATCTCACGGAACTGACGGCGCACTTCGACCACCATCTTGGACGCAGCGCGTCCGACTGCATTCATCGTAAGACCGCAGAAGAGGAACGCCATCATCGAACCGATGAACACGCCCGCGAGCACGGTAGGGTTCATCAGGGAGACGTTGTAGGCGTTCAGCACGTCGAGGATGCTCGCCGAAGCCGCGTCGATCTTGCCTGCGACGCCGTCGATCACTGCGCCCGTGCGGACGAGAGCAATCTTGATTTCCTCAATGTACGAGGCAAGGAGGGCCAATGCGGTAAGAGCGGCGGAGCCTATGGCAAAGCCCTTTCCGGTAGCTGCGGTGGTGTTTCCGAGAGCATCGAGCACGTCTGTGCGCTCGCGTACCTCAGGATCGAGTTCGGACATCTGCGCATTGCCTCCGGCGTTGTCGGCAATAGGACCGTAAGCGTCCGTGGCAAGGGTGATTCCGAGCGTGCTGAGCATTCCGACAGCTGCAATCGCGACACCGTAAAGGCCTTTCGAGAGGTTCGCCGCGCTGAGCATATTTGCGATGTCGAAGTTAATCGCGCAGAGATACGCTACGATAATCGCTGCTACAATCGCGATAACAGGTATCGCCGTCGACACCATTCCGAGTCCGACACCGTTTATGATTACCGTGGCCGGACCAGTCTGCGACGCCTCGGCCAATTTCTGTGTCGGTTTGTATGAGTGAGATGTGTAATATTCGGTCGCCTTGCCGATGATTACGCCCGCGGCGAGGCCGGCTACTACGGAAAGCGACAGCTGCCACCAGTTGTCAAAGCCCAGTATATAGAGTATGAAGAACGTGGCGACACCGCTCAGGATGGCGGCGCAGTTGGTGCCCACGCTCATAGATTTCAGCAGCTGGGCCATTCCCGCGCCTTCCTTGGTTCTTACGGTAAAAATACTTACCACTGAAAGGATTACGCCGAATGCCGCGATGAGCATAGGGGCGAGAATCGCCTTCATCTGCATAACCTCGCCGTCCAGGAAGAAGGCCGAGGCGCCGAGAGCCATAGTGGAGAGAATGGAGCCGCAGTAGGATTCATAAAGGTCCGCACCCATACCGGCCACGTCACCGACGTTGTCACCCACATTGTCCGCAATGGTGGCAGGGTTGCGCGGATCGTCCTCAGGAAGGTCACTCTCGACCTTGCCCACGATGTCCGCGCCCACGTCAGCCGCCTTGGTATAAATGCCGCCGCCGACACGTGCGAAAAGAGCCTGGGTGGAAGCGCCCATACCGAAGGTCAGCATCGTCGTGGTGATGACGACAAGCGCCTGTGCGTCAGTACCTTCGAAGATGCGGAGCACGACAAACCAGAGCGAGATGTCCAGAAGTCCGAGACCGACTACGGTCAATCCCATAACGGCGCCGGAGCGGAATGCGATCTTGAGGCCGGCATTGAGCGAGCGGCGGGCAGCATTGGCCGTACGGCCGGATGCATAAGTTGCGGTTTTCATTCCGATGAAGCCTGCGAGGCCGGAGAAGAAACCGCCGGTCAGAAATGCGAACGGCACCCAAGGGTTCTGTACGCCGAAGCCGTACGCCAGGATGGCGAAGAAGATGGCAAGAATCACGAAGACGATCGTGACGACCTTATACTGCTGTTTGAGATAAGCCATCGCGCCCTCACGGACGTACTGCGCGATCTGTTTCATAGTAGGCGTGCCTTCGTCTTCTTTTCTCATCTGACGGTAAAACCAGGCAGCGAAGAAGAGTGCTATCACCGAAGCTGCAGGCACCAGGTAAAAAAGTAAATTCATAGGTTTATAAATTGTTATAATAAATCGTTTAAGGTTGCAAATATATAAATTAATTTAATAAAAAAAGAGGATCGCAAGAAAATTTGCAATCCTCTTTTAATATTTGATGTCTGACTTTTACTCAGCCTTAGGTGCTTCTGCCTCTGGAGCGGCGGTCTCTTCTGCCTTCTTCGCACGGCTTCTGCGGGTAGTCTTCTTTACAGCCTTTGTCTCTGCAGCAGCTGCCTCGTTGAAGTCTACGAGCTCGATGAGAGCCATCTCCGCTGCATCTCCCTGACGGAAACCTACGTGAAGAACACGTGTGTATCCACCCGGACGGTCAGCGATCTTAGGTGCGACATTGCGGAAAAGTTCTGAAACGGCCTCCTTGCTCTTCAGGTAGCTGAAGACTACGCGGCGGGAGTGTGTCGAATCGTCCTTGGACTTTGTGATGAGCGGCTCCACATAAGTCTTGAGGGCCTTGGCCTTAGCGACTGTGGTGATGATTCTCTTCTCAAGAATAAGGGAAGAAGCCATATTCGAAAGGAGGGCCTTGCGATGAGCGCTCTTGCGACCAAGATGGTTGATTGCTTTATTGTGCCTCATTTTTATACTTGCTTTTTCTTAACTTCAATATTGTACTTGGATACATCCATTCCGAATGTAAGCTTCATATTGTCCACGAGAAGGTCGATCTCGTTCAGGGACTTGCGGCCGAAGTTGCGGAACTTCATAAGTTCGCTTCTGGAGTATGAAACCAGGTCGGCGAAGGTATCGATGTCCGCAGCCTTGAGGCAGTTGAAGGCTCTGACTGAAAGGCCCATATCGGAGAGTTTGGTGAGAAGGAGGTGTCTCATTCTGAGGCTCTCCTCATCAAGCTCCTTGGACTCGGACTCCACTGCACTCTCCAGAGAGAGCTTCTTGTCGTCCGTGAAAAGCCTGAAATGGTAAATAAGGATGTTTGCAGCATCCTGAAGAGCGGCATTAGGAGAAATGGAACCGTCGGTTTCGATCTCGAGGTTCAGCTTCTCGTAGTCGGTCTTCTGCTCGACACGCCAGTTCTCTACTGTCCAGTTCACCTTGCGGATAGGAGTATAGATGGCATCGATGGCGATGGTGCCGATCGGTGTGTTCTCGTCGCGGCTTTCCTCTGCAGGAACGAAGCCGCGTCCCTTCGTGACGGTGAGCGAGATTTCGAGTTTTACTGACGGCTCAAGCGAGCAGATGTGCAGATCAGGATTCAACACCTTGAATGAAGACAATCCATTGGAAATATCCCCTGCGGTAAACTCCTGCTTGCCGCTGATTGTGATGTTTGCTACCTCGGAGTCCGTAGTCTCGACCATTCTCTTGAGCCTGACCTGCTTGAGGTTCAGGATGATATCCTGCATACCCTCGATGACGCCAGGGATCGTTGCGAATTCGTGGTCGACACCCGAAATCTTTATCTGACTGATAGCAAAGCCTTCCAGAGAGGCCAGGAGAATGCGGCGAAGAGCGTTGCCGATAGTCTGTCCGTATCCCGGCTCAAGCGGGCGGAATTCGAAACGGCCTACGGTATCAGTGCCTTCGAGCATGATGACCTTATCCGGTTTTTGAAATGCTAAGATTGCCATAAATATTCAGGATGTTAAATTTTATTTCGAGTAGAGGTCAACGATGAGCTGCTCATTGATGTTCTCAGGGATTTCGGCTCTCTGAGGAACGTTGAGATACTTACCTGTGAGGGTAGCGGCATCGAACTCGAGCCAAGCGTACTTGGTAGCGTTGCCGATGCTGTTCTGGATAACCTCAAGGCTCTTGGAACGCTCTCTTACAGCCACTACATCACCAGGCTTAACCTGTGCTGAAGGGATGTTGCATACAACACCGTTCAGGGTGATATGATGGTGGGAAACGAGCTGACGTGCAGCTGCTCTGGAAGGAGCTATACCAAGACGGTATACGATATTGTCAAGTCTGGACTCGAGGAGGAAGAGAAGGTTCTCACCCTTCTGGCCAGGCATACGGCAGGCCTTGTCATAGGTGTTGTGGAACTGACGCTCGAGAACACCGTACATATACTTAACCTTCTGCTTTTCCTTGAGCTGAGTACCGTACTCCTTCTGCTTCTTGCGCTTTCCTGCGAGACCGTGCTGTCCCGGAGGGTAATTCCTTTTTTCGAAATCCTTGTCTGCTCCGAAAATAGGCTCGCCGAACTTACGGGCGATCTTTGTGGTAGGACCTGTATATCTTGCCATAGTAATCTTTGTTTTAAAATGTTAGACTTTACGACGGCCTTTCGGTCTACAACCATTGTGAGGCATAGGGGTGACGTCGATGATCTCAGTCACGATAATACCTGCATTATTGATGGTTCTGATAGCGGACTCACGGCCTGCACCAGGACCCTTTACATATGCTTTCACTTTGCGGAGACCTGCATCATAAGCAGTCTTGGAAGCGTCTTCAGCTGCCATCTGCGCAGCGTACGGAGTGTTCTTCTTGGAACCGCGGAAGCCACACTTACCGGCTGATGACCAGCTGATAACCTGACCCTGAGCGTTCGTAAGAGAAACGATGACGTTGTTGAAGGTTGATGAAATATGGGCCTCGCCATAAGCTTCAACCTTGACAACTCTCTTGGATGCTGTAGTTTTCTTTGCCATAATTCATCTATTGTTATTTGGTCGCCTTCTTCTTGTTGGCAACTGTCTTCTTCTTACCCTTTCTTGTGCGGGCATTGTTCTTGGTGCTCTGTCCACGTACAGGGAGTCCGTTACGGTGACGTATGCCTCTGTAGCAGCCTATATCCATAAGGCGCTTGATAGACATCTGAACTGAAGAACGAAGCTCACCCTCGATCTTGTAGTGGTCGCCCACTTCTGCACGGATGGCTGCGATCTGAGTATCGTCCCAGTCTCCGACCTTGACATTGCGATCGATACCGCAAGCGTCAAGAATCTTCTGAGCTGAGCTGCGACCGATACCGAAGATATAGGTCAGACCTATCTCTCCTCTTTTGTTGTTTGGTAAATCAACACCGGCTATTCTTGCCATAATTATTCGTAACTTAATTTGTTATACAAGTGAATATTATCCCTGACGCATTTTGAACTTAGGATTCTTCTTGCAGATAACATAGAGACGACCCTTGCGTCTTACAATCTTGCAATCCTCACTGCGTTTTTTGATGGATGTCTTGACTTTCATATTGTGGAAATTTTTATTTGTATCTGAAAGATATTCGGCCTTTGGTCAAATCATAAGGTGATATCTCAACCTTAACTCTGTCGCCCAGAAGAATATGGATAAAGTTCATTCTCATCTTGCCGGAAATATTGCAGAGGAGTACGTGACCATTCTCAAGCTCGACTTTGAACATCGCGTTCGGAAGAGTCTCGATGACTTTTCCATCTTGTTCTATTGCTACTTGTTTTGACATTGAAATATTACATTAAAAATTGATCGTTCCATCTTTCTCGATAAAATCGTAGGTAGACAGCTGTTCAGCCTTGCCTTTTCGGACAACAACCGTAAGTTCGTAATGAGCTGACTTGCGATGGTCTGATGTGTGTACGGCCCAACCATTTCTTGCCAGGTACACGCCTCTTGATCCCGCGTTTATCATAGGCTCAATACAGATGACCATTCCGTCGACGAGGTGAGTGCCCTTGCCCTTGCGTCCGTAATTCGGAACGCCCGGATCTTCGTGCATTTCCTTGCCGAGACCGTGACCCTCAAGTTCGCGGACCACGGAAAACCCGAATGATTCAACATACGACTGCACCGCGTATCCGATGTCGCCGGTTCTGTTACCCGCCACAGCGGCTTCGATGCCCTTGTAAAGTGAAGCCTTGGTAACATCCAGGAGCTTACGGGTCTCAGCATCCACTTCCCCGACAGGGAAAGTGTATGCTGAATCACCGTTATAGCCCTTGTACAATGTTCCGCAGTCCACCGAGACTATGTCGCCCTCCTTGAGCACATAGTCGGAAGGGAAACCGTGTACGACCACGTCGTTCACGGACATGCAGAGCGCTGCAGGGAAGCCTTCGAATCCCAGAAAACTCGGAATAGCGCCATTGTCGCGAATGAAGGTCTCAGCCACCCTGTTCAACTCCATGGTTGTCACACCCGGGGCGACTCTCTTACCGACCTCCGCCAGCGTCTTCGAGACGATAATGGCATTCTCGCGTAAAAGCTCTATTTCTTCTTCTGTCTTAGGCTTAACCATATTCCTACTTTTCTATTTCAAAAAACTACATTCCCGAGCGGCCAGAAAGACGACCCGTCTTCATAAGACCGTCATAATGACGCATAAGCAGATAGCTCTCAACCTGCTGGAGAGTATCCAGAACCACACCTACAAGAATCAGAAGGGAAGTACCTCCGAAGAAGCTCGCGAACTGGTTGTTCACATTTGCCATAATGGCGAATGCTGGAAGGATGGCGATGAGTGCCAGGAACAATGCGCCAGGAAGGGTAACCTTGGACATGATGGAGTCGAGGAACTCGACTGTCTTCTTGCCAGGCTTTACTCCCGGGATGAAACCGCCGTTCTTCTTCATCTCCTCCGCCATCATGGTAGGGTTTACCGTAACGGCTGTGTAGAAGTAAGTGAAGATGAATACGAAGAAGGCGAAGAGGATATTATACCAAGCTCCGGTATAGTTGCTGAGTGTAGCAGCAAGACCTCTGGTCGCATCGAAGCGTGAGAAGAGAAGCGGGAAGAGCATCAGAGCCTGTGCAAAGATGATAGGCATAACGCCGGCCGCATTGATCTTAAGAGGAATATACTGTCTGACACCGCCGTACTGTCTGTTTCCTACAACTCTCTTCGCGTACTGAACAGGAACTCTGCGGACAGCCTGTACAAGTGCGATGGCTGCGATGATGACAAAGAACCAGACGAGGAGCTCGACGATGAGGATAAGGAGACCGCCGTTGGTGGTCTTGAGCTTTTCTGTACATTCAGCAAGGATGGCGAACGGGAAGCGGGCCACGATACCGATCATGATGATGAGGGAGATACCGTTACCGATTCCGCGGTCAGTAATGCGCTCACCGAGCCACATTACGAACATTGAGCCAGCCATGAGGATGATAGTGGATACGAGGTTGAAGATGAAGTTGCTCCAGCCGAGCTGATTCACTGCCACGAAAGCCTGTCCCGGGATCTGGGTGTGGATGGAAGCCATATAGGCAGGTCCCTGGATGCAGAGGATGACGATGGTCAGATATCTGGTGAGCTGGTTCATCTTCTTGCGGCCGCTTTCGCCCTCCATCTGGAGTTTCTTGAAGTAAGGGACGAAAACGCCGAGCAGCTGGACTACGATGGATGCCGAGATGTACGGCATCACGCCCAGAGCGAAGATGGAAGCGTTGCCGAACGCACCTCCGGAGAACATGTTCAGGAGGCCTACGAGACCTTCCGAAGTCTTGTCCTGGAGGCTTGCGAGCATCGTAGGGTCAATACCCGGAAGCACGATAAAGCAACCGAGTCTGTACACCAGGATGAGAAGGAATGTGTAGACAATCCTCTTGCGCAGCTCTTCAATCTTGAAGATGTTCTTGATAGTATCTATGAATCTCTTCATTGCTTATTATTTGCTGGAAGTTGCCTTGCCGCCTGCGGCCTCGATCTTAGCGATAGCAGTCTTGGAGAATGCATCAGCAGTCACATTGAGAGCTGCAGTGACATCACCCTTTGCGAGAACCTTTACAAGCTCGTTCTTGGAAACGAGGCCTGCACTTCTGAGATCCTCAACGTTGAGCTCGGTCTTTCCGAGAGCCTCAGACAGAGCCTGGAGTGCGCTCACGTTTACAGACTTGTACTCTACGCGTGTAGGGTTCTTGAAGCCGAACTTAGGAAGTCTTCTCTGGATAGGCATCTGGCCACCTTCGAAGCCGATCTTATGCTCGTAACCTGCGCGGGCCTGGGCACCCTTGGTACCGCGTGTGGAAGTGCCGCCTCTACCGGAGCCCTGTCCACGACCTACTCTTTTTCTATTCTTGGTTGCACCCTTTGCAGGTGCAAGATTTTCAAGTTTCATAATCTCTCCTCCTTCCTTAGTCTATTTCTTCAACTTTAACGAGGTGACGGACTTTTTCGAGCATACCGAGGGAAACAGGGTTCTTCTCTACTTCTACCGTCTGATGCATCTTGCGGATACCAAGGCAACGGAGATTTGCGATCTGACGCCTGGTCTCTCCATTCTTGCTGATAACTTGGGTAATTCTGAGTTTTGCCATAATATATCCTCCTTATTATCCGTTAAATACTTTACTCATAGGAACACCGCGGAGACCAGCAACCGTGTAGGCGTCCCTCATCTCTGTCAGAGCAGCGATGGTAGCCTTTACAAGGTTGTGAGGGTTCGAGGAGCCCTTTGACTTAGCGAGCACATTGTGGATGCCTGCAGACTCGAATACAGCACGCATGGCACCACCTGCCTTAACACCGGTACCAGGAGCGGCAGGTTTCATGAAAACCTTGGAGCCACCGAATTTGGACTCCTGCTCGTGAGGAATTGTGGTGTTGATTACAGGGACCTTTACGAGGTTCTTCTTTGCATCCTCAACGCCCTTGGCGATAGCTGCCGTAACTTCATTGGCTTTTCCAAGACCATAACCTACGACACCGTTCTCATCACCCACTACGACGATAGCCGCGAAGCGGAAGTGACGACCACCCTTGGTAACCTTGGTTACTCTACGGATGGCGACCAGTCTGTCCTTGAGTTCCAGTTCAGAGGTCTTTACTCTTTTAACATTCGTATTTGCCATAGTCTTTAGAATTTAAGGCCACCTTCACGGGCAGCGTCAGCTAAACTTTTTACTCTACCATGGAAAAGATAACCGCCACGGTCGAAAGCGATGGTGTCGATACCCTTCTCCAGACAGCGTGCTGCGATAGCCTTGCCGACGATTGCAGCAGCGTCGATTCCGTTCTTACCCTTGCATTCAGCGGCAAGAGCCTTGTCGTTAGAAGCAGCGGCTACAAGTGTCTTGCCCTGCTGGTCATCAATAACCTGTACGTAAATCTGCTTGTTACTTCTGAAAACGACCATTCTAGGCTTCTCAGCTGTACCACTGACACGTTTGCGAATACGGTAATGAATCCTTCTTCTTCTTTCTATTCTATTCAATGCCATAACTCAATCTCCTATTATTTAGCGGATGCAGTCTTACCGGCCTTGCGACGAAGCTGCTCGCCGGCATACTTGATACCCTTGCCCTTATAAGGTTCAGGCTCACGGAATGAACGTATCTTGGCAGCGATCTGGCCTACAAGCTGCTTGTCACAGCTCTTGAGTACCAGGCGAGGATTCTCACCCTTCTTAACCTGAGGAGCTTCAGCCTTGACCTCGGAAGGGAGGAGAATCTGAATGCTGTGTGAGTATCCGAGAGACATTGTGATCATCTGGCCCTGAACTTCTACGCGGTAACCTACACCGACGAATTCCTGGGTGATGGTGAAGCCTTCCGATACACCGACTACGAGGTTGTGTACGAGAGCGCGGTAGAGACCGTGCATCGAGCGGTGACGTGGAAGGTCAGTAGGACGGGCGAATTTGATCTCGGTTCCCTCAATGGTGACGGTGATATCCGGATCTACTTTCTGGCACATCTCACCGAGAGGTCCTTTCACCTTGACAACGTTGCCGTCGAGCAGCTGAGCTGTTACGCCGGCCGGAAGGTTTACAGGCAATTTACCAATTCTTGACATTATTAAAGTAGTTTTGATTAATAAACATAACAAATAACCTCACCGCCGACATTGAGCTCCTTGGCTTCCTTGTCAGTGATGACACCCTTTGATGTGGAGAGGATTGCGATTCCGAGTCCGTTGAGAACTCTAGGCATATTCTCTACATCTGTGTACTGTCTCAAACCAGGAGTGGAAACGCGCTCGATCTTCTTGATGGCGGCAACCTTGGTCTGAGGATGATACTTCAGAGCGATTTTGATGGTGTTCTGAGGGGCCTGCTCCACAACCTTGTAGCTGAGGATGTAGCCTTTTTCACAGAGAATTTTGGTAATGGCGACTTTCATCTTCGATGAAGGAACCTCCACGACCTTCTTACCTGCAAGATAAGCGTTGCGAATCCTGGTCAGGTAGTCTGCAATTGGATCAGTCATTTTTTTGAGTCTTTTTGTGGACCGGCGCTAAAGGGCGCCCGATATCCGATTGTTAATAATATAGGTAATAATAAATCTTCTACCAGCTTGCCTTCTTGACACCCGGGATGAGGCCATTGGAAGCCATCTCGCGGAACTGCATACGGCTCAGACCGAAAGCTCTCATATATCCCTTAGGACGACCTGTGAGAGAGCAACGGTTGTGAAGGCGTACGGAAGAGGAGTTTTTCGGGAGCTTGTCGAGAGCTACCCAGTCACCAGCCTCTTTGAGAGCCTTTCTCTTCTCGGCGTATTTAGCAACTAACTTCGCGCGCTTAACCTCGCGGGCTTTCATTGATTCTTTTGCCATAGGTTATCTTATTTATTATGTTTCTTGAAAGGAAGGCCGAACTCCTTGAGGAGTGCATAAGCTTCCTCATCAGTCTTCGCTGTAGTGACGAATGTGATCTCCATACCGTGAACGCGAGGGTTCTTGTCGATGTCGATCTCAGGGAAGATAATCTGCTCCTTGATACCGAGAGTGTAGTTACCCTGTCCGTCCATCTTCTCAGCTATACCGTTGAAGTCACGGATACGAGGGAGAGTGATTCTGATGAGCCTCTCGAGGAACTCGTACATCTTGACGTCGCGGAGTGTAACCTTGGTTCCGATAGGCATACCCTTACGGAGTTTGAAGTTGGAAACGTCCTTTGTAGACTTGGTGATGACAGCCTTCTGACCTGTGATGAGGGTGAGCTCTTCAGCTGCTTCCTCAACGATCTTCTTGTCCTGGGTGGCGTCACCGACACCTTCGTTGATAGTGATCTTGACAAGCTTCGGCACCTGCATTACTGTGGTGTATGAGAACTGCTTCATGAGCTTGTCCACGATTTCCTCTTTGTAGACCTTCTTGAGAGTAGGTACATATCCTGCCGGCAGGGCGACTGCCACTTCAGCAGGCTTGTTTGTAGCTTTCTTTGCCATAATTATTTGATCTCCTCCCCTGATTTTTTAGCGTAACGTACCTTCTTGTCGCCTTCCATTCTGTAGCCGACTCTTGTTGCCTTGCCGGAAGCAGGGTCAATAAGATTGAGGTTTGAAATATGAATGCCGCTCTCCTGCTTGATGATGCCGCCCTGAGGCTGCTTGGAATTCGGCTTTGTGTGCTTGCTGACCATATTGATGCCCTCGACGATAACGCGGTCCTTGGATGGATCCACTGAGAGTACCTTTCCAGTCTTGCCCTTGTCGTTACCGGCATTTACATACACGGTGTCACCTTTCTTTATGTGCAACTTTTTCATAACTCACTTGATTTAAAGGACCTCCGGTGCCAGTGAAACGATCTTCATATACTGATCGCGAAGCTCTCTGGCTACAGGGCCAAAGATACGGGTTCCGCGAAGTTCGCCGGCGTTGTTCAGAAGAACGCAGGCGTTATCATCGAAACGGATGTATGAACCATCCTGACGACGGATTTCTTTCTTGGTGCGAACTACGACAGCCTTGGTAACGGTGCCTTTCTTTGCATCTGAACCAGGGATGGCGCTCTTTACTGCAACAACTATAGTATCACCGACTGTAGCATAGCGATGGTGTGTACCACCAAGCACGCGGATGCAGAGAACTTCCTTTGCACCGCTGTTGTCGGCCACCTGTAAACGTGTTTCCTGCTGTATCATATACTATTTAGCTTTTTCTACGATTTCAACTAATCTCCACCTCTTTGTCTTGCTGAGAGGACGGCACTCCATGAGACGTACGGTATCACCTACGCCGCACTCGTTCTTCTCGTCTTCAGCAACGAACTTAGTGGTCTTCTTTACGAATTTGCCATAGAGAGGGTGCTTCTCCTTGGTCTCCACAGCTACGACGATGGTCTTGTCCATCTTGTCGCTTACCACTACACCTATTCTTTCCTTACGAAGATTTCTTTCCATAAGACATCAATATTAGTTCTGTGATTTTTCTTTTTCAGCCAGGACCGTGATCATACGGGCGATGTCCTGTCTGAGTTTCTTAAACTTGGACGTATCCTCTAATGGAGAGATGGCGTGGTTGATCTTCATGGAATCAAGATTAGCCTTTTCTACTTCGATACGGTCGCGGAGGTCTGCTACAGACATATCGCGCACTTCAGCAATTTTCATTTCTGTTTCTCCATTAATTTATTCTACATAATCTCTACGTACGACAAACTTCGTAGGAATAGGAAGTTTGTGTGAAGCCAGGCGCATAGCCTCTTTGGCGACTGCAAGGGACACGCCCTCTGCCTCGAAAAGAATACGGCCAGGAGTGATAGGAGCCACGAATCCATAAGGATCGCCCTTACCTTTACCCATACGGGTTGAGAGCGGTTTCTTGGTGACTGGCTTGACCGGGAAAACTCTGATCCAGATCTGGCCCTCACGGTTCATATAACGTGAGATGGCCTGACGGGCAGCCTCAATCTGCTGTGCTGTAAGCCAGCAATTTTCAAGGGTCTTGAGTCCGAAAGAACCGAATGCAAGCTGATTGCCTCTCTGGGCCATACCCTTCATGCGGTTTTTCTGCTCCCTTCTAAACTTTGTTCTCTTAGGTTGTAACATCGCTGTATTACTTTAAATAATAAAATTCAATTTACCCTAAATCATTGGAGCTCAACTGGTTGGGTGATTTTACCCCAAATTTTAGGACTGCAAAGTTAGTAAAAATTTCTGAATACAAAATATTTTTTCATCTTTTTTCGCACATTTTCGACAGAAAAATCCGAATGCTAAATCTCGTCTTTTCAGCATCTTAACGGACCTCGTGAAAAACTTTTTCAGCCACTTTTCGACACGCCCGCGAAGCAGTCTCCCGCCCGCTGCTTCACTTCTTTTTTCCGACACCATTAATCTGCTGATCTGCACGCGCCGCGCCGCCTCGGCCGCTTCGCGTCCAATACAGGAGTGTCCTCCCGCCGGCGCAGAGTTCCCAGACGGCAAAAAGACAGAAGAAAGAATTGGCGAGTTTTTTGTGGGAAAAGCGTGACGCAAAAGAAAAATGCCTACTTTTGTGCCGTGAATATGAAGCTGAAGACTAAGTTCATATTGGCTGCAGCCGCAGCCGTCCTGACGATGCTGGCGGCACCGTCCGCCGATGCGCAGCAACGCCTCAGCCGCCGCGAACAGCGACGCGCCGAGCGCGAAGAACGCTATCAGGAAGCGGCCGCGGCGCAGGTTCGCAAGCAGTACAAGGACGAGCACGCGCACCAGGGCAAGCTTATGCCCTACTTCGTCGACGAGCGCGGCGACACCGTCTACTACGACTCAGTTCCGCCGGTCTGGTGCTTCGGCAAAGACAAGAGAATGAAGAAAGCCGACTGGAAAAAGTACTACCGCCTCGTCTATAACTTCAACAAAGTCTACCCTTATGTCGCCGTCGGAGCGAACATCTGCCACGAAGTCGACAGTACCATCGAAGCTCGGCATATGACCAGAATCCAGAAGGAAAAATACATCCGCGGCTGGGAAAAACAGATTCTCACGGACTTCGAGCCTATAGTCAGAGAAATGACCGTCTCGCAGGGCCAGTTGCTCTGCCGCCTGGTGGACAGAGAGATAGGCAAAAACACATTCAGCATCCTCAAAGGCTACACGAACGGACTGACCGCCGGATTCTACCAGGGACTCGGCAAACTTTTCGGCCAGGATCTCAAGAGCCACTACGACCCGGACGGCGTGGACAAACAGACCGAAGAACTGATTCAGATGTGGGAAAAGGGAGAATTCGACTTCCTGTACTACTCCATATTCATGGTCATGCCGGTACGTACCGAAGTCCCGTCGAAATACCAGTAAGGAGAAGAGGAAATCCAGTCTTTCATAACAATAAAGCGCTCACCCGTAGGGAGTTGGGTATCCACGTCAGTATGAAGATGCCCGAACACGAAGCAATCCACCGGGTGCGCGGCGGCATACTCCTGAGCCCATTTGAAGAGCGGCTCCGAAGCCCCCTTGAACACATACTCCTGCCCGCGCGCAAGGCGGTTATGCCTTGACCAGCCGTAACCAAGGCGGAACGCAATCCACGGATGCAGAAGCGAGAAAAGCCACTGAATCGCGCGACATTTGAACACCGCATTCATAAACTTGTAGCCGTACATCCCCGGTCCGAGCCCGTCGCCGTGCGCAAGACAGAACCTGACACCGCTGTGCTCCACGAGTACAGGTTCACGCAATACCTTGACACCCAATGATTCGAAATAGTGGTACGCCCAGATGTCGTGGTTTCCGATATAGAAAAACACTTTCACTCCGGCATCGACAAGGTCCATCAGTGCAGCGAACACGCGCACATAGCCCTTCGGCACCACGTCGCGGTACTCATACCAGAAATCCCAGATGTCCCCGAGCAGATACAGAGCCTCCGTTTCCCGGGCCGGGATGCTCCGCAGAAAGCGCACGAACCTAGCCTCGCGGTCCTTCGGATCATTCAGATCCAGACCGAGATGCACATCCGATGCGAAATAAACCTTCCTGCGTTCCATTTAAGAAAAAGCGAAAATCTTATACGAATCTTAAATCAGATTGAAAGCCACGACGAGAGCTCCGACTACAAGGCAGTACAGCGCAAACCACTTAAGTTTCGCCTTCTTGACTATCGCAATCATCACCCGGCAGGCGAACACTCCCGAAACGAAAGCCGAAATGAAGCCCAGCAGCAGAGCGCCCGAGCCCACAGACGAGGCGGCCATATCTCCGCCGACCAGGTCCAGAAGGGCTTCGCCCAATATGGGAACGAGCACCATAAGAAACGAGAACTGGGCGACGTCTTCGCGGCGCACGCCGCAGAGAAGGCCGGTACTGATGGTGGTTCCGGAGCGCGAGAGGCCTGGAACGACCGCAAATGCCTGACCTATACCGATTATCAGAGCCTGAAGATAGGAGATTCCGCCCCGCGCCGCCACGGCGTCAGAACTTCTGCGGGCGGCAAAGCGGTCCGAGAAGAACAGCAGACAGGCAGTGACCATCAGGGCCACGCCCACCACCATAAGGGAGGAGAACAGAGACTCCACCCAGTCCTTGAAGAACACTCCAACTATGAAAATCGGAATCATCGAGACGCAGATCTTGAAGATATAATCTGTCTCGTCATTATACTTGAACTTGAACAGGCCGCAGAGCAGCTTCCAGATCTGTTTTCTGAACACAACGATAGTGGCGAGCACCGTCGCCGCGTGGACAACCACCTCGAACACCAGATCGTCGGAAGCCTGGACGCCCAGAATCTCGCGTCCTATCGCCAGATGGCCGCTGCTGCTCACGGGCAGAAACTCGGTCAGTCCCTGGACAAGTCCCAGGAGTATGGCTTCAAACCATTCCATCGCCTACTTCTTTTTGCCCTTGTCGAAGCATCCCATAATCGCGATGATCTCTATAGCCACACCGCAGAGGATGACAAGCGGAGCCGCAACCAGACGTCTGAAATCGAACATCGAGTAGTTGAAAACCTGCGGATCCTTCACTCCGCCGCCCATAAGAAGTATGTAGCCTGCCACCATCACTATAAGCCCCACGAGAAGGAACTTCAGAGAGCGGGCGGTCATCGCGAACCTGTTATTATTTTCTTCCATCTATGAATAGAGTTTATCCTTGTTCATCCGAACAAGCTTGTTTACGACAAAGTATGTGCTGACCACGCAGATGAAGATTCCCGCAGCCACCACCAGTCCGATGACCTGCAGCAGCAGGTCAATGGTGAATATTTCGAAGAGCTGAGCCATCTCGCCCCGAAGCAGATACAGCAGCCCGATGAGCATCGCTGACGCGATCAATGCCGACAGAAGTCCCTGGAAGGCAGCCCGCCAGAGGAACGGCGCACGGATAAAGGCCCTGGTGGCTCCCACCTGTTTCATCGTATGGATGGTGAAACGGCGCGAGAACACGCTGAGCCGCACGGTATTGCTGATCAGAACGAAGGAGATGAAAAGCAGAAACGCCAGAAAGACGCTCATAAAGAGTCCTATCTTCCGGAGATTCGCATTCAGGGCCGAGATGAGCGACCGCTGATAATCCACCTCGTCCACCTGGGGATATTTCTCCAGGACGGCCTTGACCATAGCCACGCTGTCCACGGACACGTATTCGGCCTTCAGTGTAAGGGCTATGGAAGCCGGGATGGGGGAAGTCTCGAAAACGGAAAGGAAATCCTCTCCCAGAAGGGACTTCATCTCCTCGGCACCCTGGGCCTTGGTAATGACTTCAGCGCCCTTCACAAAGTAAAGCGAATCCAGCTCGGAAGCAAGCTCAGCAGTCTGCTGATCAGACACTTCCGTATCCATCAGCACAGAAATCTGCATATTCTCCTTGAAATAGTCGGAAACGCGCGTCGCATTCAGAAGCAGCATCGACGCGATGCCCACAAGCAGCAGCACCATACTGATGCTGAGAATGGAGGACAGACGGGCGCTGCGCAGACGCCTGCGCATCATCTTGTTCTCCCCCTGTGTATTGTGCAAAGTTCCCATATTAGGGTCAAAGATAGTGAAATATCAAAATATGAAAAAAAATTATTACCTTTGTATGTTGAAAAAGTGTTTAAGCAATGGGAGATTCGGTTAAAAGAGTTCTGTTCGTGAATTCGGAAATATATCCTTACCTTCCCGAAACGGAAATCTCATCTATAGGACGCTACCTGCCTCAGGGTATCCAGGAAAGGAAGAAGGAGATACGCTCCTTCATGCCGCGCTATGGTTGCATCAACGAGCGCAAGAACCAGCTTCACGAAGTGATCCGCCTTTCCGGCATGAACATCATCATCGGAGATGTGGACAGACAGCTCGTAATAAAGGTGGCCTCCATCTCATCCGCCCGCATCCAGGTATACTTCATTGACAACGAAGACTTCTTCAAGCGCAAGCAGATCACCTGCGATGCCGACGGCAAGTACTTCGAAGACAACGGCGAGAGAGCCGTATTCTTCGCACGCGGAGTCCTCGAGACCGTGAAGAAGCTCCGCTGGGCTCCGGACATCATCCATTGCCAGGGCTGGATTTCCCACGTTCTGCCGCTCTATCTGAAGAAATCCTACAAGGATGACCCTATTTTCTCATCCAGCAAGGTAGTGCTCTCGCTTTACAATGACACTCCGCACCAGACATTTTCACACGACTTCCAGGAGGGCGTCCTCTTCGGAAATGTAAAACCTGAGGATGTTCCATATCTGGAAAATCCTACTGGCATAAATCTTGCGAAAACCGCTGCTCAGTATTCTGACGGTATAATCATCGGTTCCCCGGATGTGGACGAAGAAATTCTGTCCTGCTGCCGTGAACTCGGGCTTCCGACTCTTCCATATAATGGAGATTCTCTCAAGGACGGAAGCTACATCGCTGAGTACGAGAGGTTTTATGACGAATTGTAGCCAATGAATTCCATCTTCCTTCACAGAGCCCTGAATATTGCGGGCGCTGTCGCCGCGGCCCTGTGCTGCTTCTCCTGCATCAGTTCCACCTATAACGTGGGAGGAAACCTGATACCTACCGAACTCAAATATGACACCTACACGGCGGAATTCCCGCTGGAAGACATCCGTATGGCCTTCCCGGACAGCCTTTCCGGCTATTCGAGCAGACGTATCACCATCGGTGCCATCAGAGACGAACTCTTCGGCCTCACGACCAGAGGCTGCGCCATTTCCCTGGTGCCTATGAGCGACACCCTGGATTTCGGAAAGGATCCTGAGCTGATCAATTTCCATTTCTCCGCAGCGAAGGACACCACTTCGGTAGCCGACCATAATCAGGATAATATCCTCCAGAATATCAACGTCTACGAACTCAGCAAGCCGATGGACTTCAACGACGGCAACCTGAACAATGTTGTGGAGCACTCCTCGAACCGCATCACCAAGAGGACTCCGGTCTATGACGGAGCCGATTCCCTGAGCTTCGACTTCTCCGCGGACTTCGCCAGGAAGTATCTGACCATCACCCAGGACGATCTGAAGGACCTGGACACTTATACCAAGAAATTCCCCGGAATCTATATTGACACCGACGAGCCTATCGGCCTGGGAGGACGTATCAATATGTTCTCAGTCCAGCTGGGACTGGATATGGAGAACTACCGGATCACCGGCGACTTCGCAACTCTGTCTTTCAATTCCGAGTATGACGGCGTGAGAAAGGATACGAGCTTCTACTTCTGGTTCTGCCCGGACAAGATGTATGATCTGGATTCGCTTATCAGCGAAATCGATTCCGATACCGAGCGTCTGCCTCAGTACTGTTTCAATGTGACAGGCCACAGCACTCGCGGGATGACCGGAAAGGCAGGTGAGCTGATTGCCGTGGAAGGTGGCGGCGGCCTTAAGCCGGTAATCTCCGCAACCGAGGTTAAAAATCTCATAGAGAATGAGATATCCAAGTATACCGACCAGCCGCGCGAGGCGATTATCAACAGGGCGAGCATCGTTATGCCGTTCGAATTTCCGGATGATTACGAGCTGATGTTCCGCTTCCCTGCCTATCTGAATCCGACGGTGAAGGTGCGCTACAGCGATGACTATGTAAGTTACGGAAGTCTTACCGACACCTCATCCAGTTATGAGGATCCGGGTGACCTGAACAGGTCTCTCTGCCAGTATGCTCCGGATGTGACCTATCATATTCAGAAACTTCTGGAGCTCGAGGATCTGAGCAATATCGGCAATTATGACATCTGGCTTCTGGTGATGGCCGAAGAGCTTGAGAGATATATGATTTCAGGTTCGACTTCAAGTTCCAGCAGCTATTATCAGCAGCTCGCCTACGCCAGCTATTACAATTCCCTCTATGGCGGCTACGGTTATGGCAGTTACGGATACAACAGCTACGGCTATGGCAACAGTTATCTGAACAACTACTATTATATGTCTATGCTGGCTTCCGCCTACAGTTCATCAAGTTCCAGCAGTTCAGAGACTTATACTACCCTTATGGACAAAGACCGATACTATTGCGCCATCCTTAACGGTCCAAAGGCCGAGCGTCATCCGACCCTCAAGATCGTCTACTCGGTCCCTTGCTCTATCGAGAAATAGAGCGTGGTTTCGACAAGCTCAACCACCGCAAATACGAAAACGGCTGCTTTTCAGTAGGAAAGCAGCCGTTACTTTTTAGTGGAAAAAACTTATTTCTCTTCTGAGAGTTTCTCCTGGATCTTGTCGATGGCGTCTTTAACAGTAGCGATCGAGCTGGTCTCATCATCGTGAATCTTGATTCCGAATACTCTTTCAAACTCCATAAGAAGCTCGACGGTATCAAGTGAATCTGCTCCGAGATCATTTGTAAAGCTTGCTGTCTCAGTAACTTCGGACTCTTCTACGCCGAGTTTGTCAACGATGATGTCCTTTACCTTTTTTACGATTTCCTCGTACTGCATAATGATAAAAATTAGTTTATGTTTTACTATACACTTTCGGGCAATGTCCGGCAAAGATAGAAAAAAATCTTTACATACGAAACATTTGGGGCTAAAACTCTACTCCACCCTGCTGTCACGCAACCAGATACGAAGTCCGTTTATGGAGTTCAGGAGATAGAAGCTGTACTTGACGATATAGATGGTCGCAAAGCTTGAAGTCCCGTCCAGATGCGCTGTAGACCACATTATTAAGGAGAATACGTTTACGCCGATCCAGAAGATCCACTGCTCCATATAAGCCAGGGACATAAGCAGCTGGCCCAGGATATTGCACATCAGAGGGAGCACGTCCAGAACCACAGCCGTCTTGATGAAAGTGTCGGCCGCGGACTTGTCGAAGCGGGCGATGATCAGATATGCAACAACGATGCCCACAAGGAAAAAGGCGGAAACCAGCGCCCAGCCCTTGGCCGTGAGACGGCGCGGCTTGACGGTATAACCGCTCTTATCCGCACGGTGACGCCGCCATTGGGCGAAGCCCACGAACTGCATCGGAACGAAGTAGAGCATATGCAGCACGGCGTTGCCCAGGCCAGAGCCGCCGCCGTACCAGTTCACGAAGCACATCACTCCGTAGATGGAAACGTCAAGCAGACCGAAGAGGAAAGTGATTATCAGACCGTTAGCCGAAGAGACGGTGCTCAGAATCCCCATCAGCGAGCCGAAAGCCGAGATGATGAGGAAGGCCTTGCCGCCGGCACCGGCGGCGTCGTCCAATTTGAATATCGTGGTTATGATCAGCGCAACGGCCATTCCGGCCAGGATGAATACGCTGAACCATCTGTTGAACTGTTTCTCTTTTGCGGATTCCATAAAGTGTTGATATTGGACGCGTAAGCGGCCGGTTAAACAGCGTTCTGGCTATTAAGCGAGTCGTGAATTTTCTGCGCGAGGGCGGGACCGACGAGCGCGGCGACGTCCTCTACGGGCGCGGCCGCAATGCGCGCGACGCTGCCGAAATGCATCAGCAGGCGGTTCTCGGTCTGCTCGCCCACGCCCTTGATCTCCCGCAGGGCGGAAGAAATCTGCGCCTTGCTCCGAAGCGAGCGGTGGAAAGTGATGCCGAAGCGGTGCGCCTCGTCGCGAACTCGCTGCAAGAGCCTGAGCGCCTGCGAGTTGCGATCCAGAAAAAGCGGATACGGATCTCCCACGCGGATGACCTCTTCGAGGCGTTTCGCGAGACCGACGACAGTCAATTTATCAGTAAGGCCGAGCTCGGCCAATGCCTGCCAGGCGAATTCGAGCTGTCCCTTGCCTCCATCGATGACGATGAGTTGCGGAAGGTCCTCCGGGGCCTCGTCAAGCATACGGGAATAGCGGCGGTTCACGACCTCCTTCATCGAAGCATAGTCGTTCGCGCCGACCACGGTCTTGATCTTGAACTTGCGGTAGTCCTTCTTCGAAGGCACCCCGTCGCGGAAAACCACGCACGAGGCGACAGGATTGGTCCCCTGGATGTTCGAATTGTCGAAGCATTCGATATGTTTCGGAAGGACACTCATTCCGAGCGCCTGCTTCAATTCCTCCAGGACCTCGTTCTTATATGCCTCAGGATCAGTATGCTCGCGGCTGCGCTGAGTATTCGCGCGAAACTCCAGGGCATTCTTGTCGCTCAGGGAGAGCAGGCTCAGCTTGTCGCCCTTGGCAGGGACGGTGAATTCAACTCCGGGAAGAGTTACGTCGGGCAGGAACGGAACGATGATCTGTCGGGAGAGCTCGCCGAATTTCGACTCGATTTCCGCGATGAATGCACTCAGGACTGCGCTCCGCTCCTCCTCGATATTCAGCTTGAACCCGAGGTTCAATGACTGTATGATGGAGCCGCCGCGGATTCTCAGGAAGTTTCCGAAGGCTTCAGTGCCCTCGAAGACGAGCGAGAAGACGTCCGCATCGGCATCCTTTGCGGAACTGATGACCGAGTGCGCGTAGTGCTGCTGAAGGGACTCTATGCGGTCTTTGCAGTACTGCGCGGTCTCGAAGTCAAGCCGCTCGGCGGCGGAGTTCATCGCTTCACGGTAACGGTGGATGATGCCTGAGGCTCCGTCCTTCAGAAGATGGGTAATCTCCTCTATCTGAGCACCATACTCTTCAACAGAGATGGCCCCCACGCAGCAGCCTTTGCACTTGCCGATGTGAAAGTCCAGGCAGGGACGGATTTTGCCGCGCAGGATGACCTCGGAGGTTATCTTGTGCTTGCAGGAACGCAGGGCGTAGTTCTGCTCGAAATATTCCAGAAGATGGCGGGCGTGCAGTACGGAACTGTACGGGCCGTAGTAGTGCGAGCCGTTGTGCACCACGTGGCGTGTAAGGAAGACTCTCGGGTAGGGATCGGAAGTTATGCAGATCCAGGGATAGGTCTTCGAGTCTTTCAGGAGGATATTGTAACGGGGCTTGTACTGCTTTATGAGATTGTTCTCCAGAAGCAGGGCATCGGCCTCGGAATCCACCACGGAGTACTGCACGGAGGCGATTCTGGATACGAGGATGCGTGTCTTCGTGTTCAGCCTTTCCGGCGGGACGAAATACTGGTGGACACGTTTGAACAGATCTTTGGCCTTGCCCACATATATGACATTTCCCTCGGAGTCATAATATCTGTAGACTCCGGGGGAATGTGGTAAAAGCTTTATCTGCTCTTTAATATCCATTTACAAACCAAGAGCTTCCTTTACGGCTGCCTCGATGGCCTCGCCGCGAAGGTTTCTCTTGACGATGGTTCCGTCAGGACCGACGAGAATGATGTGAGGAATACCGTCGATGCCGTAGAGGTCGGTAGGGATTCTCTGGGCGTTGGTGATCTGGTTCCAAACCACTCCGTGCTCCTCGGCTGCCTTTGCAGTATCCTCAGGCTTGTCCCATACGGCTACGCTGAGCACGTCGAAGTTGTCGCCCTTATACTTGTCATAAACGGCTGCGATATTAGGAATCTCACGCTTGCAAGGTCCGCACCAGCTGGCCCAGAAGTCTACGAGGACATATTTGCCCTGACCTACGAAGTCGGAGAACTTGACTGTGGAGTTCTCGGGATCGTTCTCGTCCTGCACGATGGTGAAGTCGGTGAACATACAGCCTTCTGCAGTGTTCTTGCGGGCTTCGATGCTCTTGCGCATCCTCTTTACTGAGTCATTCTCCTGGAAAGCCTTTCCGAGAGTCTCGAGAGTTGCGGAAAGCTCCTCGTCCTCCATCATATAATAGCTTTCCTGAAGTGCCATAAGAGCTACAGAATCATTCGGATTCTTCTTGATGGTCTCGGAGCAGAGGGTAACGAGAGCGCTTTCAACCTCCTCCTCGCCGATCTCCTCAGCCTTGTACTGATCCATAATCTGTTCTACGGCTGTCTGGAATTCCTGCTGGAGTTCCTGCGTAGTTTTCTTCGGGCCGCAAGAGACGACGAGCAGCAGTGCGGCAGCTGCAATGAATGTTTTTTTCATACTGTAAATTATATTTAATTGTTTACGCCTGACGTAGTTACGGGCAATTTGCAACAGCCCGCAGATTAACCTTCTTAACAAATAAGCCGGTTCCTTTCTGGAACCGGCCGTAAATATAAGTATTTTTTCTCAAATTACTTATTGTTGTTGTCTCTGCGAGGACGACGGTCGCCACGATCGCCACCGCGACGTGGACCGCGACCTGTACGAGGCTGGTTGCTTGGCTGAGCATTTGCAGCTACACCTGAGTTAGGTGTGAGGTCCTGCTTGCCATAGCGCTCACCGTTGCAGATCCAAACCTTGATACCGAGGGTACCAACCTTGGTGTTAGCCACTGCGAGTGCGTAGTCGATATCGGCACGGAATGTATGGAGAGGTGTACGGCCTTCCTTGAACATCTCGCTGCGAGCCATTTCAGCACCGCCTACACGGCCGCTGATCTGAACCTTGATACCTTCTGCACCAACTCTCATAGTGTTGGCTACAGCCATCTTGATGGCTCTTCTGTAGGAAACACGGCCCTCGATCTGGCGTGCGATGGAGTCAGCTACGATGTGAGCGTCAACCTCAGGGCGCTTAACCTCGAAGATGTTGATCTGAACATCCTTGCTGGTGACCTTCTTGAGCTCTTCCTTGAGCTTGTCGACCTCAGCGCCGCCCTTGCCGATGATGACACCCGGACGTGCAGCGTGAATGGTCACTGTGATAAGCTTGAGAGTACGCTCGATGACGATCTTGGAAAGGCTTGCCTTGGAAAGACGGCTTGTGAGGTACTTGCGGATCTCATAGTCTTCCGCAATCTTCTCTGCGTAGTTACCACCGCACCAGTTGGAGTCCCAACCACGGGTGATACCGATTCTGTTGCTGATAGGATTTGTTTTCTGTCCCATATTATTACTCCTCCACTGCTGCTGGTTTGACATCAAGAACGACGGTCACGTGATTTGAACGCTTGCGGATGCGGCCGGCTCTACCCTGCGGGCAAGGACGGATGCGCTTCAGTGTGCGGCCTTCGTCAACCATGATAGTCTTAACATATACGTTTCCGTTATCGAGTTCCTTGCTCTTCTCAGGATTCTTGGCTTCCCAGTTGGCGATAGCGCTGCGGAGAAGTTTTTCAAGACTGATAGAAGCATCTCTCTTCGAGTATTTGAGGAGATCGAGAGCGCGGTTAACCTCCACACCTCTTACGGTGTCAGCGACGAGACGCATCTTGCGTGGAGATGAAGGGACGTCATTCAGCTTGGCAATGGCTGTTACCTTTTTAGCCTCCTTGAGGCGTTCTGCCATAAGTCTTTTACGCTTTCCCATAATTATTACTTCTTATTGTTACCTGAATGACCTCTGAATGTACGGGTAGGGGCGAATTCGCCGAGTTTGTGACCTACCATCTGCTCAGTTACATAAACCGGAATGAACTTGTTTCCATTATGAACTGCGATAGTATGGCCGATGAAGTCAGGTGAGATCATACTGGCGCGTGACCAGGTCTTGACCACCTCTTTCTTCTTGCCACCTTCGTTCATGGCAAGAATTCTCTTCTCCAGGGCTTCCTGGATATATGGACCTTTTCTTAAAGAACGACTCATAATCTCTAAAGTTTAATTCCGTTTATTTCTTTCTTCTTTCGATGATGAACTTATTTGAAGATGCCTTAGGATTACGTGTCTTATATCCCTTAGCTGGCAAGCCCTTGCGTGAGCGTGGGTGACCTCCGGAGGCACGACCTTCACCACCACCCATTGGGTGATCAACCGGGTTCATAACAACACCGCGGTTGTGAGGTCTGCGACCGAGCCAGCGGCTGCGGCCGGCCTTGCCATAAGACTCCAAATTGTGATCAGGATTGGATACCGTGCCCACGGTAGCGCGGCAGGAAACGAGCACCATTCTGGTCTCGCCTGAAGGCAGGCGGAGAACGGCGTGAGTTCCCTCACGTGCTGCGAGCTGTGCGAATGTACCGGCTGAACGTGCCATAGCGGCGCCCTGGCCAGGACGAAGCTCGATGTTGTGAACGAGAGTACCTACAGGAATTTCACTCAGAGGGAGGCAGTTGCCGACTTCTGGAGCGACGCCGCTGCCGGAAGCGATTACCTGACCTACCTTGATGCCGTTCGGAGCGATGATGTATCTCTTCTCACCATCCTCATACTGAACGAGAGCAATACGTGCGCTACGGTTAGGATCGTACTCAATGGTAAGAACCTTTGCAGTGCACTCATCCTTATCGCGGAGGAAGTCGATGATACGGTACATCTTCTTGTGACCGCCACCGATATAACGCATAGTCATCTGACCTGTGTTATTTCTACCGCCTGTTCTCTTGAGAGGCTCCAACAATGATTTCTGAGGTTTCTTGGCTGTTATTTCCTCGAAAGTGCTGATGACCTTATTCCTCTGACCGGGAGTTACCGGTTTGAATTTTCTTACTGCCATTGTCTTTCCCTCCCTTAAATATTGCTATAGAAATCTATCTTGTCCTCACCTGCAAGTGTGACATATGCCTTCTTGAAGTGATTCATGCGACCTCTCAACAGACCGGCCTTTGTATAACGGGACTTTCTCTTTCCGTGATAGTTGGCGGTGTTGATGTCTGCAACGGACACATTGTACATCTGCTCTACGGCAGCTTTGATCTGAATCTTATTCGCTCTGCGATCTACGATGAAAGCGTAACGGTTCAACTTTTCGCCCTGAGCCGTCAATTTTTCAGTAACTATTGGCTTAATAATGATTCCCATTTCTTTGTCTTTTTAGCGTCTTGCTCTAGAAGCGAGAATGTCCTGCACGCCGTCGACGAGTACGATGGAATTTGCATTCATAATCGTATAGGTGTTAATCTCATCGACTGTGATGACCTTTGCCCAATCGAGGTTGCGAGACGAAAGGTAAATATTCGTTGAATTTTCAGGAAGAACGACGAGAACCTTGCGGCTGCCTGCCTTGAGGGCTGCGAGGATGCTCATGAACTCCTTGGTCTTAGGTGCCTCCATTGCGAATGGCTCCACGATGGTGATAGCATTCTCCTGAGCCTTGTAAGAAAGGGCTGAGCAACGTGCGAGGGACTTTACCTTCTTGTTCAACTTGTTTCTGTAGCAGCGTGGAACCGGTCCGAAAACGCGGCCACCGCCTACATAGATATTAGCCTTCAAGCTACCGTGACGTGCACCGCCGCCGCCTTTCTGGCGACCCTGCTTCTTGGTGCTGTAGGCAACTTCACTGCGATCCTTAGTCTTCGCAGTACCCTGACGCTGGTTGGCAAGATACTGGATTACATCAAGATAAATTGCGTGGTCGTTCGGAGTTACGCCGAATACCTTCTCGTCGAGAACGACCTTCTTTCCGGATTCTGATCCGTCAATTTTCAAAACTGACAATTCCATAATCTTAAGCCTCCACAATTACATAAGAACCCTTGGCTCCTGGAACAGAGCCCTTGACAACGATGAGGTTATTCTCAGGGATAACCTTGACAACCTGAAGGTTGAACACCTTCACTCTCTCATTTCCCATATGACCTGCCATACGCATTCCCGGGAATACGCGTGAAGGCCAGGAAGATGCACCCATAGAACCAGGGTGACGGAGACGGTTGTGCTGGCCGTGAGTCTTGCCGCCTACACCCTGAAAGTGATGACGGTGTACTACGCCCTGGAAACCTTTACCTTTAGAAGTACCGACGACGTCCACGAACTTCACGTCATCAGAGATGACATCGGTAAGTGAAACTGTGTCGCCCAGTTTCAGCTCTCCCTCGAAATCAGCCTCGAACTCTACGAGCTTCTTCTTAGGAGTGGTTCCTGCCTTTTTGAAATGCCCCATGAGAGGCGCGCTGGCATGCTTTTCTGTAGTTTCGTCATAGGCAAGCTGTACGGCGGCATAACCATCTTTTTCAACCGTGCGAACTTGTGTGACAACGCAAGGACCAGCCTCAATAACAGTGCATGGTATGTTCTTACCCTCGGCACTGAAAACGGAAGTCATTCCGATTTTCTTTCCAATTAATCCAGGCATTGGTTTGTTAATTAATTGTTTATAAATACTTTAATCATTTCCGCCTAAAATTGCGGGCTGCAAATGTACGAATTATTTTTCAATAATCAATCACTTGATTTACATTAATTTGTATTGTACCTTTGCAAAGTATGACGATTCTGGCTATTTTCGGGTTCTTGAACCTGTCCTTTATAGATATAATCGACATCCTTCTGGTGGCGATCATCATCTACCTCGTATTCCGTTGGATAAGAGGATCTTCCGCTATGGGCGTATTCACCGCCATCCTGCTTCTGCTGCTCGCCCGCGTCATCGCCGGCGCACTGAACATGAAGCTGATGACTGCGGTTATGAGCACCGTGCTGGATGTGGGAGTGCTCGCGCTCATCATCATTTTTCAGCCGGAGATCCGCCGTCTGCTTATGGGAATCGGCAACAAGTACCGCCGCACTCCCCGCCTTGCCCAGCTTCTGGACAAGCTGCTGGGCGTCAAGGAGGACAGTCTGGACACCGGCGTGGTGAACGAGATTGCCGAAGCCTGCCGCCAGATGGGCGAGGACAAGACGGGAGCCCTGATGGTCATCCCTCAGAAAGACAAGCTGGAATATATAAAGGAGACGGGTGACAAGGTCGACGCGATGGTCAGCCGCCGTCTGATAATGAACATCTTTTTCAAGAACTCCCCTCTCCACGATGGGGCGATGGTGATCGAGGGCGGACGCATCGCGGCCGCACGCTGCACCCTGCCGATTACTGAACGCCAGGACATCCCCGCCCATTACGGAATGCGCCACAAGGCCGCCATCGGTATGTCCGAGACCTGCGATGCCATTATCCTGGTGGTTTCCGAGGAGACGGGTCACATCTCATACGTAAGAAACGGAAAAATCCAGACAGTCAGCAACATAAGTGAACTCAAGCTGCTCCTGAGCCCGTCTGCAGCGGAGCGGCAGAATGACAGAGACAACGATGCCCCAACAGAATAACATAGATGAAAGACTTGAGCAGAAGCTGGGGTTCGACCGGGTAAGAAAGATCGTCTCGGACCGCTGCTCCACCGAATATGCGGTGGACAAGACCGAGAAGGAATGCTTCTGCACTGACCGCAAGACCATAGCCCACCGCCTGCAGCTCACCGACGAGATGCGTATGATCCTGATGTTCGAGGAGAATTTCCCGACGACAGGCTACATCGACGCGCTCCCCTTCCTGCTCCCCCTGCGAAAGTCAGGGGCGAATCTCGACACGGCATCCCTGGGCAAGCTCCGCACCCTGATCGGCACGACATCGAAAATCACAACCTTCTTCGCCGGCATAAAAGACAGCGTATATCCGAAACTCAAGCGGCTGAGCGCCCCCGTGGAATCCTTCCCCGAAATCCAGAAGCGCATTGACAGCATCCTGG
>CAVCSJ010000003.1:3429-30642 GCA_963604895.1 bacterium | reverse complement strand
AATACGGCATCGGCTGGCTGCCTCTGGGCGGCTACTGCAAGATCTGCGGAATGATCGACGAAAGCCTCGACCTCGAACAGATGAAGTCCGAGCCGAAGCCGTGGGAGTTCCGCACGAAGAAGGCCTGGCAGAGGCTGCTGGTGATGGCCGGCGGAGTGCTCTACAACTTCATCTTCGCGATAATCGCCTATATCCTGATTCTTGCCATCTGGGGACAGGCCTACATAAGTAACGAAAACAGTGAGATTTACGTAAACGACCTGGCTTACGAAATGGGTTTCCGCAACGGAGACCGCATTCTGGCGATGGATGATTACAAGCCGGAGAATTTCGGTATGCTGCAGGCCGACCTGGCCCGCAGGGGAGTCCACAAGGTCACGGTCCTGCGCGAGTGCGACACCCTGGATCTGTACATCGACCAGGCTATGATAGGGGATGTGCTGAACAGCTCCCTGATGTTCGATCTGGCAGTGCCTTTCGTGGTGGATTCCGTGATGAACTCTTCGCCGAATCACGCTGCGGGGCTTCAGAAAGGCGACAGGATAGTCTCCCTCGACGGGGAGGCGGTGCCTTTCCTGCAGGATTCCAGGTCGATTCTGGCCGCGAGGGCCGATTCCGTGGTTCTGGCTTCCGTGGTCCGCGGGGCAGATACTCTCAGCGTTCCGCTGCAGGTCGATACTGCCGGCAGGCTCGGCGTGTATATGAAGGCTCCGGACATCCGCAGACAGTCCTATAACCTTCTGACCGCCATTCCGGCAGGCTTCAGGATGACTTTCGACAATATCTCCGGTTATCTGAACGACCTCAAGCTCGTGGCTACCCCGAGCACCCAGGCCTACAAGTCCGTGGGCAGCTTCATAGCCATCGGGCAGATATTCCCGAGCGTCTGGGACTGGTACAGGTTTATGGAAATCCTCGCCATTCTTTCCATAATGCTCGGCGTGATGAATCTCATCCCTATCCCCGGGCTCGATGGCGGACATATAGTAATCACTCTGTATGAGATGATTACGGGACGCAAGCCATCCGAACGCTTCCTTATCGTGGCCCAGATGATCGGTATGTTCCTGCTTCTGGCCCTGATGTTCCTGGCTTTCGGGAATGATATCGGACGACTGATGAATTAAGAAAAAGATATACTTTATGCGTACGTTTTTTAAATATTTCCTCGCGGCTCTTTCGTTTGTCGCCGTGGTTTTCTCTGCGGTTTCCTGCGGCAACGGCGGTTCCCGCAAGGCGCTGCTCCCTAACGTGAGCGGCAGGGCCGGAGAAGTGGTGGTGGTGATCGAGAAGAGCGACTGGGAGTCCGCCCTCGGCAATTCCATCCGCGAACTGCTGGCCAGCGACTGCCCCTGGCTCATTCCGAGCGAACCTCTGTATTCCCTGGCCAATGTGACTCCGGGCGGTTTCGGGGATATGTTCAAGGTCCACCGCAATATAGTTCTCTGTCAGGTGGATCCTCAGGTCCAGAAGACCGGAGTGGAGATCCACAGCGACGTCTGGGCTTCCCCTCAGGTGGTCGTGAAGGTCTGCGCGCATACCACGGAAGATGCCTGTCAGCTTGTAGAAGAGAACAAGGATATCATTACCAATGCGATAGAGCAGGCTGAACGTGACCGTGTGGTGAATAACTGCATCATCTACGAGGAGAAGGAAATTGCGGAAAAGGTGGAGACCGTTTTCGGAGGTTCGCCTCATTTTCCGGTGGGCTACAAGCTCAGGAAGATGACTGCCGATTTCGCCTGGATCGCCTACGAGAAGCAGTACTCGAACCAGACCATCCTGATGTACAAGTACCCGGCCCGCGGTGACAGTTCCGATTTTACCGAGGAGAGCATCATCGCCCACAGGGACAGCGTGATGAAGATGAACGTTCCGGGAATGTTCGAAGGGACCTATATGACTACCAGCCAGTATGTCATTCCGGACGTGAAGTATATGAAGTACAAGGGACGTTCGTTCGCCCAGACCCGCGGATACTGGGAAGTCTACAATGATTATATGGGCGGACCGTTCGTATCTCATTCCTTCTACAGTCAGGACGGAAAGGATATAATTGTCACTGAGGCTTTTGTGTACGCTCCAAAGTACGATAAACGTCAGCTGCTCAGGCAGGTGGAGTCCATTCTGTATTCGTTCGCCTGGAAGAAAGAAGAAACAAAAGAGTAAAAATATTTTGCGGTATAATTTTTATTTCATACCTTTGCGTTCCATTCGCAGATAGGCGAGTGGAAGAAAGGTAACTGGTGGGTTCGTATAACGGCTAGTACTCGGGATTTTCATTCCCGCAATAGGAGTTCGATTCTCCTACCCACTACTATAATATTAAAAAAATAAATAATGGCAAATAACGCATCTGCAGAAAAGTGCATTCGCCAGAGCGAAAGGCACAGATTGCATAACAAGTATTATGCAAAGACCACACGAAATGCGATTCGTGCGATCAGAAACACCACAGAGAAGCAGGCCGCCGAGGCTAACGCTCCTAAGGTTTACGCAATGATTGACAAGCTCGCCAAGATGGGCATTATTCACAAGAATAAGGCAGCCAACCTCAAGAGCGGTATCGCTTGCTACATTAATAAGCTCGCGTAAGCGGTAAAGGCAAATAAAGAAGACGCGAGGCACTTCGCGTCTTTCTTTTTCGAGAAGTAGCGCAGTTGGTAGCGCACTACGTTCGGGACGTAGGGGTCGGGCGTTCGAGTCGCCTCTTCTCGACAGCAAGAGTCGGTTGATTTTTCAGCCGACTCTTTGCGTCTCATATATCCCCGATCTCTTAAACCAGATATCCTTTACGGTCCAGCCACAGCAGGAAAAATTTGTCGTAAACGGAATACACTCCCTTGTCATTGGTTATGAAGTCTTTGTCAAGCAGTGACTTGACGGCGGAAGATACACTGCTGGGGGATACCAGTCCGTATTTCCGGATGAATGAACTTCCGGTGACTTCCTTTGCTGCCTTTTCTGAAGCGATAGCCAGAAATACATCTCTCTGTTTTACAGGCATCAGATACAGTAGGGATTCATAGCTGTCCGAAGACTGCAAATATAAGACAATGTGCGCCATTACTATAATTTCGTTACGAAAATTACGTTACGAAGAGAACGTTACGGAATTATGGTAATAAATAACGGACTGAGAATCGGGGTCTAAAAAAATAAGTACTTTGTGTTGCAAGGTATTGAAAAATATTTATATCTTTGCAGTGTCAAATATTTTGAGAATTGAAGAAAGGGATGAATATGAACTTTAGTGCAAGTGAAAACTGTGAAATGACGGAGAACATCAAAGCAACAGAAACAAGTAAACAACCTATTGATACTGAAATGAAAAAAGTGATTGAAACCTGTGTGGGAAACAGGAACTTTTCCCTCGATGAAGACGCATACGCAAGACTGGACGAGTACCTCACCCACTTCCGCGACCGCCTCACCGGCACCACGGCTGCCCAGAACTCCGAAATAATGGTCGACCTCGAAGACCGCATAGCCGAACTCTTCACAGCCGAGACCTCCGGAAACAGAGTAGTGAGCCTGGCCATAGTCGAAAAAATCATCGCCCAGCTCGGAATGCCCGACGGCTGCGCCGAGCAGAGCGGCGACAGCTCCGCCCGCGAAGAACAGCAGACCAGAAAGAAAATCTACCGCGACACCGACAACAAATCCATCGCCGGAGTCTGCTCCGGCCTTGCCACCTACCTCGACATCGACGTAGTCCTCGTCCGCGTAATAATGCTCGTAGCCCTCATAGCCTGGAGCGCCGGCTTCTGGATCTACGTAATCCTCTGGATAGCCGTCCCTAAAGCCGTCACACCTGCCCAGAAATGCGAAATGCACGGCGAACCGGCCACTGCCGAAAATATGGCAAAGTACACTAAATCAAAATAATACGATATGGAATACAATGTAGAAAACGTCCGTTCCCAAATGAGGAAAGGAGTGCTGGAATACTGTATTCTCAGCATATTGAACCGCAAGGAAGCCTATGCCTCCTCCATAATCGAGGAACTCAAGTCCGCCAATATGATAGTAGTCGAGGGCACCCTCTACCCGCTGCTCATCCGCCAGAAAAACCAGGGCCTTCTCTCATACCGCTGGGAAGAATCCACCCAGGGCCCCCCGCGCAAATACTACGTCATCACCGACAAGGGCAGAGCCCAGCTCGCAGAAATGGATGCCGCGTGGAATGAACTCGTAAACAGCATCAACGCCCTCAGACAGCCATCATCTAACCAAGTAATACTCCTATGAAACAAGTAGAAAACGTCAGCATTGGCGGTTACGCCTTTTCAATGGAAACCGTCGCGGCGCAGAGCGCCAGGCAGTATCTTGACGAAATCGCCGTCCACTACGCCGACGAGGGCAGCGAAGTCCTCGACGGAATCGAAGAGAGAATGGCGGAACTCCTGAACGAGCGCACCGGCTCCACCGGAGTCGTGACTTCCGCCGACATAGACGCGGTAATCGCCGTTCTGGGCCGTCCGGAGGCCATCGACCAGGACAGCCCGGAGCCGGCGGCCCAGGTGAAAAAGAAGAAAAGACTCTACCGCGACCTGGAGAATAAAAAAATCCTCGGCGTATGCAGCGGCATAGCCAATTATCTGGACATCCAGGTGTCGTTCGTCCGCCTGATATTCGCTGTACCGTTCGTGCTTTGCTTCATCGGTGGACTCAGTCGCTACAACAACCCGTTCGGCTACCCGTACGCGTGGTATGTACTCGGTCTGTATCTGATTCTGGCCATCTGCATCCCGGCGGCGAAGACAGTCCGCCAGAAGTGGGAATCGAAAGGGGAGGACGGCAGTCTGGAGGGCATAAGACGCTCGGTCTCCCAGGCCGCGGACGGCATCGGGAAGAGCGCCGGCAGCATCGCCAGATCCGAATCCTGGAACGGAATCGCCCGCTTCTTTCAGGTGGCCGTGGGCATACTGCTCTTCATAATCGGTTTCTCCGGACTCTTCGCCGGCGGCATCGTTCTCTTCGGGCACCAGATCTTCGGCTACGACAGCATTTACGCCCTCATCGTGGAGCAACTTTCCTCACAGGCCTGGGCAACGATGATTATGGAAGTCGTGTGGATTAAAATCGTCGCGGCTGCGGTCTATTTCCTGCCGTTCCTCGGTCTTCTCTACGCGGGCATAATGCTTACCTTCAGCCTCCGCTCGCCGAAATGGCACCCCGGCCTGATAATTTTCGTGCTCTGGCTGATCAGCATCATCGCACTGGTGATTCTTGTGGCCGTCGCCTCAGCCTCGTGGTATACGATGCCGATAGACTTATAAAATCTTGAAAACAAGCACTTTCGAAGTAGCGGAATCCACCCGCAGAGCTTCGTCAATCCGGTAACCGGAGACCAGCCCGGCGTGACTTCCGTCCAGCTCGACAATAACTGCAAGAGCCTTTTGCGAAGCGGAATATCCAAGCTCAGTGAACACATCGCTGAGCTTTTTTCTTCGCCCGCCCATCCCGAACGGACAGATCCAGTCGCCGCTCCGCCATCCCCGCAGACGCAGAGGGAAAGAAATCTTCGCGGCGTCAGCAATGAGCTGACGACCAATCCTTTCCATCCCGGGAACATAGTCCTCGAGTCTGATCTCCACCCGCTTGCCGAGCAGTTCGTACACTCCCGGCCCGTCCGCGACGATTTCATACCCGGCGGCAGGGGAGTCATAAGAGAGAATCAGTCGTCCCGGAGCAGTCAGAATACAGGCGTTGCTCCCTTCGAAAACCTTGCCGCTCAATGTCTTACCTTTCTCGCAGGAGAAAAGCAGACGCGACAGCGAAGCCAGCACCCCCTCGCTCAGCCCCGCCGGTTCCGCGAACCGCCAGAGCAGATACTCCCGCTGACTCTCCGCGCGCAGAGCTTCGATGCTGACCTCTCCAGGCGCAATCTCTATTCTTTTCCTGGACTTCGTCCAATACTCGTCCAGCACTCCGGCTGCCTGCGCAAAGTGCTGCATATCAGAACTTAGTGTAGCCAGAAACGAAGGGTTTATCTGCGCCATCTCCGGAAAAATCCGATTTCGTACCCGGTTGCGGCTGTAGGCGCAGTCCCCGTTCGTTCGGTCCTCCCGCCAGACGAGTCCCTTCCCGCGCACATACTCTTCTATCTGCGCCCGGCTGAAGCCGAGCAATGGCCGTACGACCCTCCCGCCCAGTACCTGCCCGTCTTCCGCCATACCGCTTATACCTTTCAGACCTGTCCCGCGTAAAAGATTGAGTATCAGGGTTTCAGCGTTGTCGTTGGAATTGTGGGCCACGGCCGTGGCATAATAGCCCTCAGACTTGCACAGCTCTGCGAAATAGCTGTACCTCAGTTCACGGGCAGCCATCTCGACGCTTACGCCATTGGACGCGGAGCGGCCGAGAGTATCGAAATCACAATGATGGAATTTTACACCCCGCTCTGCGCAGAAGCTCTCGACGAATGCCGCGTCGGCGTCGCTCTCGGCGCCGCGAAGGTGGAAATTGCAGTGAGCTACGGCGATACGCTCCTTAAGACCGCCCTCGAGGCAGAGCGTCAGAAGGCAGAGCGAATCCACGCCGCCGCTTACGGCGAGCAGAACTCTCTCACCCTCAGGCACAAGACTGTGCCACTTGGCCGTGAACTCCTGCAGCATAAGGTTCTTACTTCTGGCGGCGAGGCTGGAAGGTGTAGGCGAAACTCAGGGAAGTGAACTCCTTGAACTGCACCCTCTGCTTGCCGTCCGGGAACTGGTCGATATCCTTGTCGTTCTTTATCATTACGTTAGGATCGTAAATCAGCCAGGTGCTCAGACCGAGCTTGAGATACTTCGACAGCTGCCAGGTAATCTTGTTGTCCCAGTTCACGCGGTACTCCTTGAACGGCTTGTTCAGGTAGTCGGTGAAGAGAACGAACTGCGTCTCGTATTTGAACACGTCGTTTATCACGAGCTTGGCGTCGGTCTTCAGCTGGGCACCGAACTGGAAACGTGCGTTGCGGTAGTTGCTTCCGACCTCGGCGTTCAGGTCATCGCTGCGCAGAAGCATACCGTAGCTCTTGCGGAGCTGAGGATTCGTGACGATGGTGAAACCGCCGGTGAACGGCGCGAAGTTCACTGACAGCCAGTTGTTCGGTATCCAGTCGATACCGAGCGCGATGTCGGTGTAGGCAGGGGAGAGGCAGCCGGACTTCAGCGTGCCCACCCACTTGCCGTTCTCATCCTGGGTGTATTTGCTGTAGCCGTTGCTGAACTGCGAACGGAAGTTGTACGAGGCGGAGTAGCTGAAATGCGACTTCTCACCGGTCTTGTACGCCCACTTGCTTTCGAGGTAGATACGGTCGGTGCTCTTCTGAAGGAGCTCCTTCTTGTCGGCCGACCAGAGGAAGCCGTAGTTCAGCTGAAGACGGTTCTTCCAGGTCATCATATCTTTCGCGTAGTTCGCGTTGGCGTCGAGTCCGCTGCTTAAAGTCACTGAGTTATAGCCGCCTGCGGCCCAGCTCCAGAGGCCGGTGTGGTTGAATCCCAGGTCCACACCGAGGCTCTGCTTCCAGTAGTTCGGCTTGGTCTGGACCTCCTCCTTCTGCTCGGCGGAGGCAATCGCCATAGCCGCCTCGGTCACCGTCTGCTGCACATCCTGCGCAGAGACAAGATTGCTGGAGCCGAGGGCCCCAGCAATGCTGAGAAATATCAATATACGCTTGCGCATAGTCTAGTATGAAATAGCGAAGATAACTCTTCTGTGTGAAGGCTTTCCGCTGTAGATGCACTTGCCCTCCTCCTCGCAGACGAAGCTGTCGATAGGGATGCAGCGGATGGTAGCCTTGGTTTCGTCCTTAATGGCCTGCTCGGTCTCGGGAGTGCCGTCCCAGTGGCAGAGAAGGAAGCCGCCTTCCTTGATCTTTTCCTTGAACTCGTTCCAGTCGTCACACTTGCGGACATTGGCCTCGCGGAAGGCGAAGGCCTTGTCGTAGATGTTCTTCTGGATGGCTCCCATAAGGTCGTGAACGTATTTGTCGAGACCCTCGATATTCACGGTCTCCTTGGTGAGAGTGTCTCTGCGGGCCACCTCCACGGTGCCGTTCTGAAGGTCGCGAGGACCCATCGCGATGCGGACAGGCACGCCCTTGAGCTCCCACTCGGCGAATTTGAAGCCAGGACGCAGGGTGTCGCGGTCATCCACCTTCACGCTGTGTCCGAGGGCCTCGAAGGCCTTCTTCAGTTCGTACATCTTGTCGAGGATGGCGTTGTGCTCCTCTTCTGTCTTGAAGATAGGAACCATTACTACCTGGATAGGGGCGAGGGCCGGAGGCAGAACCAGACCGGCGTCATCTCCGTGAGCCATTATCAGGGCGCCCATCATACGGGTGCTGACGCCCCAGGAAGTAGCCCATACATACTGCTGGCTGCCGTCCTTGGCGGTGTACTGCACGTCGAATGACTTGGCGAAATTCTGCCCGAGGAAATGGGACGTACCGGCCTGAAGGGCCTTGCCGTCCTGCATCATAGCCTCGATGGTGAGGGTGTCGAGGGCGCCGGCGAAACGCTCGTTAGGGCTCTTGTGGCCTTCCACTACAGGCAGAGCCAGCACCTCGCGGGCGAACTTGGCGTAGATGTCCACCATCTGCTTCGTTCTCTGCTGAGCTTCTTCGGCAGTGGCGTGGGCCGTGTGGCCTTCCTGCCAGAGGAACTCGGCGGTGCGCAGGAACAGACGGGTGCGCATCTCCCAGCGTACTACGTTGCACCACTGGTTGCAGAGGATAGGAAGATCTCTCCAGGAAGTGATCCAGTTCTTGTATGTGCTCCAGATGATGGTCTCGGAAGTAGGTCTCACGATGAGTTCCTCCTCGAGTTTAGCTGACGGATCCACTACGACTCCCTTGCCGTTCGGATCGTTCATCAGTCTATGGTGAGTCACCACGGCGCATTCCTTGGCGAAGCCTGCCACGTGTTCAGCCTCGCGGCTGAAGAAGGACTTCGGGATGAAGAGAGGGAAGTAGGCGTTCTGTACGCCGGTCTCCTTGAACATAGCGTCAAGCGCGCTCTGCATCTTCTCCCAAATGGCGTAGCCATAAGGCTTTATGACCATACATCCTCTTACGGCCGACTGCTCGGCCAGATCGGCTTTCACTACCAGGTCGTTATACCACTGTGAATAATTTTCAGATCTTTTAGTTACCTCTTTTGCCATCTTATTTCCTTATTTCCGAATTATTTCTTAACATTGCACGATATACCGTCAGGGTATGGTTATTGCAATACCCTGCAAAGATATAAATTTTAAAGATAATAGGAGGAATTTGCATTATGAAAACGCAGTGTATATTGCTTGCTTCGGCGCTTTTGCTGCTTTGCTCCTGTGGTCCTGGCACTCAAGTAGCTTCTAACTATCAGGATGGTATCTATTACCGTGGAGAGAAAGTCTCTCCGACGGTGATCGCACAGTCTAAGAACGAGACGGATGCCCTGGTCGCCAAAACCAGAAGTTCACGCATCTTTCTCAAGCAGGGACAGGCCGACACCCTTGTCATCCCTGAAAATATGTCAGCCCGCGTAAGTTTCGACCATAGGGACAGCACCACCACCGTGGACCTGTTCACCTATGACTACGACAACTGGCGCTGGAATTACAATTTCGCATTCGGCTGGCCATATTATTACGGTTACAGCCCTTACTTCTCCCGGAGCTGGGGCTGGGGGTCACCGTACTGGCACCGCAGCTCGTGGTATTGGTATGACGCCTGGTACTGGGGCAGTTCCTGGTACTGGCGCGATCCGTGGTACTACAGCTATTATGACCCTTGGTACTGGGGCGGCCCGTACTGGTACGGCGGCGGATTCTATGGTCCTGGTCCTATGCCGATGCGTCACGACCGTTTCGACGGTCCGCACAGCTGGGGTTCCCGCAATGAATTCTTAGCAGGCAACGGCGGCAGATCAGGCGGCAGAATCCAGGGCGGCAGAATTCAGGGCGGCAGCGCAGGCCAGGGCATAGGAATGGGCAGGACATCAGTCGCCCGCTCCGGCGTAGGCATCACCCGCGGCGCCACTAACGGTCGCGTCAGCAGAACAGTCGCAGGATCAGGTGCTTCCGTACGCTCAGGCGCAGCTTCGACAGTCCGTCGTTCCGCTGCATCCTCTTCTTCAGTCGGCCGCTCCGCGTCCAATTCTTCCCTGAACCGTTCGGCTTCCGGCAATGCGAGCAGCAGCTATCGCAGGTCTTCATCCTATGACAGCTCGCGCGGATCATCCTATTCGAACTCATCTTCTTCATACAGAAATTCTTCTGCTGACAGACGTTCTTCCTACGGCAACAGCAGTACCACTTCCCGCTCATCTTCCTACGGAAACGGCTCAGTATCACGTTCTTCCGGCAGTTTCGGCGGCGGCAGTTCAGTCTCCCGCTCATCCGGCGGCTTCGGAGGCGGTGGCGGCGGCGTTTCCCGCTCTTCAGGCGGTGGCGGCGGAGGAGTCCACAGAAGGTAAATATGTGTTTTACGGGAGTTGATGTTATGTATGGTTTGTGAAGTGAAACATCAACTCTTTAATCCCTTAATATTCTATGAAACGTATTCTTATTTCAGTCCTGTGCCTTTCCGCCGCTCTGACGGCGGGAGCCCAGACTATGTATGACGCCATCAATTTCAGCGAGAACAACTATGCAGGTTCAGCCCGCACCATCGGTCTGAACAATGCCGTAACAGCTCTCGGCTCCGACCTGGGAACCATCGGCATCAACCCTGCAGGTTCAGCCGTGGCCGGCTACAGCCAGTTCACGATAAGCCCGTCGATGGTCTATTCATCGACCGATGTGAATTTCTCTGATGACAACAATTCCGTGCGTAACAGCACAGGCAGCCGCAACCGTCTGACTCTCCCGAACTTCGCCGGTACGTTCGTGTTCAATACCGGACGCAGCTACGGTCTGAAGAGTATGACCTTCGGCGTGGTTTCCAACATTACCAACAACTGGCTTGACGGGTTCGATGCCAAGGGCGGCGGAGACCAGACTTCCATCTTCGGAGGCATCGCATCCTATGCCCAGGCTCAGGGATATGACCCATCTGTACTTGCTTCCTCTGCGGGATATGACAATTACCAGTGGCAGTCAGTAAGCGCTTATCAGTCAGGTCTTATCAGTGATTTTGGCAATAATAATTTCGTGGGCGCTACCGAGCAGGTGACACGGCTTGATGATGGTACCTACAATATCAGAACTGCCGGATACCTCGACAGAACCTATACCCGCAAGGCTTCCGGAACCAAGTACGATCTCGTCTTCAATTATGGTATGAACTTCTCCGACAAACTTTTCCTCGGAATCAATCTCGGCTTCCCTTGCGGAAATTACGCATTCTCCGAGGGGCTGAGCGAGGTGGCGTCGGACCCTGATGATTTCACCTTCGAATATGATACGGGAGAAAAGGTCAGCTTTATGCAGGGCACTAACACCTATGCATATTCCGCTTCGCTTTCGGGCATATACGGCAAGATCGGTGTGATCTGGCTGCCGATTTCGGGTCTCCGGCTTGGTGCAGCGGTCCAGACTCCTACCGCTCTTGAGGTCAGCGAGCGCTTCCAGGTGAGCAACTATTCCCTGTTCAGCAATTCGGAGAACCGCGCCACGTCCCCTCAGGGCGAGTATTCATACTACATCTACACGCCTTGGAGGTATAACCTCGGAGCTGCATACACGATTGGCCGGTACGGCCTTGTAAGTGTGGACTACGAGAGAGTGAACTATCGCAATATGCGCTACGACACCATCGACAACGGCTATTACTACTCGAACGATTCTTTCTCTGCAGTGAATGAAGAGATCGAGACTTATGCGGGCGCTTCGAATATGCTGCGCGTCGGCATTGAGGCGAAGCCTCTCGCCAAGCTTGCTGTACGTCTGGGTTATGCTCTGACCACGAGGGATACCGATTTCGTGGACACTAAGATGAACAGTGTTTCCTTCGGTGTGGGCTACACTTCCGATTCCGCTTTCTTCTGCGATTTCGCTCTAAGGCTAACGAAATATCCGGTAACTTATACGTATCCGTATGACTACTATGCTTACGATTCTGATATGAAGATGGTTCAGATAGACACCAGTGTCAGGACTCCTGAAATCTCGATGGCGAGGAGTCTGTACGAGTGCGTCGCCACCTTCGGCTGGCGGTTTTAAAGAGCTGGCTGAAAGTCAGTGCTTTAAAGCGTCTGTCTATCGGGGAGAGAACTCCCCGGGCTCCTCCGGTCGCTCTCGCTCCTTAGGAGCTTCGAAATAAAGTTAAATCTTCTTCAGCCAGAGGATGGAATCCGGGCCTTCGTTGAAGAGAAGGTCCATTATGGAAAGATTGCTTATGAAGCCGTGCTTTCGGGCGAAGACCTGGAAGTACGGCTTTTTCAGATCCAGTTCATCCAGAATGGTGTTTTCCCTTTTCGGGTGGATAATTTCGCGGTAGTCCCGTCCGTAGAGGGTGGAGCCGGGAGGAGTCCACTGCTCTGTCGGGTGCAGCTCGGCGGCGATTCCGGTCTTGTCCAGAAAGAAACGTATGATGTTGAGATTCAGATCGAAAAGCCTTTCTGGGCGGGCCTCCAGGATGCTGAAAAGCTCATCCTTGTAATAGTCGAAATAGGCCGAGGACTCGTAGGCCGAGGATATGGCGCGCTCGGTGCGCTGCAGCCACGGAGTGCTCCAGTCGATGCGGATCGTTGAGATTGGCAGGCTGTGCCTGCCGCCTTCGTGGACGACTGGGAACGAGAGCGCCTGCTCTCCGTTTTCCGCGTAGAACTTGCAGCGGTTGCGGTAGGACTGCTTCTGGTAGGTCTCCTGCGCCTCGATCCACACCTGCGCCGGAACCTTGCGCTCCGGGGATAAAGAAAACTCCGCTGCGATGGCAGCGAAGTATTCTACAGGTGGAAAGTATGCTGTTCCGAGCAGCATACGCTTTACTCTATGGATCCCTTTTCGTTCGAGTCGTTCGCCTTGGCGATGCCTCTCTTCGAATTGCGGATGAAATTCAGGATGTTGTCCCTCTCTTCCGAAGGCGGGAATCCGGCCTCTACCTTGGAGCAGCCGTCGGAGACGTTGAAGCCCTGGAAGTAGATGGTGTCGTAGATGTCCTTGATGTTGCGGATGACGTCAGAGTCGAAGCCGCGGCGGCGCAGACCTACGATGTTGATTCCGGCGTAGCAGATAGGGGTTCTGCCGCAGATGGAGTAAGGCGGGATGTCCTTGTTTACGGCTGACTGGCCGCCGACCATGGCGTGTGTACCGATGTGGCTGAACTGATGCACCTTGGTGCCGCCGCCGATGATGGCCCAGTCGTCCACGTCAGTCTCGCCGGCGATGCCGACATAGCTTACGAGGATGCAGTGCCTGCCCACGTGGCAGTCGTGTGCGACGTGAACGTAGGACATTATGAGAGTGTTGTCTCCGATCTTGGTTACGCCCTTGTGGCTGGCCTTGGTGCCGCGGTTGATGGTGGCGCACTCGCGGATGGTGACGTTGTTGCCGATCTCGACGTAGGTAACTTCACCTTCGAACTTGAGGTCCTGTGGAACTGCTCCCACTACGGCTCCAGGGAAGACTTCGCAGTTTTCTCCCATCTTTACATAAGAATAGATTACCGCGTGCGGGTGGATCTTGCAACCGTTTCCGATGGTTACATTGTCGTCAATGTAAGCGTACGGTCCGATTTCGACATTGTCTCCGAGAATCGCTCCGGGATTGACAATGGCTGTAGGATGTATTTTGTTCATTTCTCTTGATTATTTTTTCAGATTGCGTATCGCCTTGGCAGCCTGAGTGTTAAGCTTGTGGCCGGGCTTGAACGCGACGATCTTCGCGTTCACGTAGCCGCCTGCCAGGCGGAGATCTCCTATGAGATCCAGAAGTTTGTGACGGCCGCACTCGTCATCGAAATGCAGCTTGAGATTATTCAGATAGCCGTGTCCGGTGACCTTGAGGTCCGGGCAGTTGAAGAGGGTGGTGAGGTTGCTGACCTGCTCCTCGCTTGCCGGATGCTCCACAATCACGATGGCGTTGTCGAGGTCTCCGCCCTTCACGAGGTTGTTCTTGAAGAGGAACTCTATCTCGTGGAAGAATACGAAAGTGCGGCAGCAGCCTATCTGGGTGGCGTAGTCGACGGTCAGGTCCCAGTGGACTTTCTGCACTCCGAGCACTTTGGAGTTGAAATCCACGGTCACGTCGTAGGAAGGTTTGTCTGCGGGGCTGAGCTTGATGTACGAACCGCTTTCAGGGTCGCTGATTTCCAGATCCTCGGTGAGCTTGATGTATTTGCGGTCCGCTTTCTGGACCTTGAGCCCGGCTTTCAGAAAAGTCTCCGTGAAGAAGCGCGCGCTTCCGTCGAGAATTGGAACTTCTTCATTATCAATCTCTATGATAGCATTGTCGACTCCCACTCCCGTGAGCGCCGACATAAGATGTTCTATAGTGATGACGCTTACTCCATCCTTGCAGATGGTCGTGCTTCTGGCGGTATTGCTTACGTTTTCCGCGAGCGCCTCCACGAAAGCGTCACTGCCCAGATCCACTCTCAGGAACACGATTCCGGTATTTTCCGGAGCCGGCTTCACGGTGAGTCTGGCGTATTTGCCCGTATGTAAGCCTTTGCCCTCGAAGGAACATTCCTGTCTGAGCGTCAGCTGTCGTTTAATGTCCATAGGGCGCAAAGGTAAGCAAAAAATCAGTAATTACAATTATTTATCCTCTCCGCTGTGCTTGAATGCGGCGTAACTGCGAAGGAAAGCGCCGTGCAGGAAAGCCGGACTGCCCATCCAGACCTGTCCGCTCTTACGGATGTTGCTGATGACGCCGGACTTGGCGCAGATGGTCGTGTTGTCCGCAATGGTGAGGTGGCCGATGATGCCGACCTGCCCGGCCAGGATACAGTTCCTGCCGATTTTGGTGGAGCCTGCGACGCCGCAGAGAGCCGCCATCACGGTGTTGTCGCCGATCTGGACATTGTGCGCGATCTGGCAGAGATTGTCGACCTTGACTCCGTTGCCGATGATGGTGGATTCCATTTCAGCGCGGTCTATGGTGGTGTTTGCGCCGATTTCCACGTCGTTTCCTATGATGACGTTTCCGAGATGCTCGATCTTTTTCCAGGTTCCGTCAGGCTGCGGGGCGTTGCCGAAGCCGTCTGAACCGATGACTGCACCGGCGTGAAGGATCACGCGGTCTCCGATCTCCATTCCGGGATAGATTCTCACGCCCGGATAGATGATGCAGTGGTGGCCTATTACGGTACCTTCTCCGATGGAGACATTGTCGTGAATTATGCAGTAATCGCCTATTCTGCACTTCTTTCCCACGGTGGTGTGGGCTCCGATGCTGACCTTCTTGCCTATCTTGGCCGAGCAGGCTACGCTGGCGCTCCACGCACGGTGGCGGCGATAGCTCTTGCGCTGGTCGGAGACGTATTTGAGAAGCTGTGCCAGGGCCGAATATGCATCCTCCACGCGTATCATCGTAGGGGTGACAGGCTCCTTGGGCTGGAAGTCGGAATTGACCAGAAGGAGGCTGGCCTTGCTGGTATAGACGTATTTTTCGTATTTGGGATTTGCGTAGAAGCAGAGCTGCCCCTCTTTTCCGTGTTCTATCTTGGCGAAAGATGTGGCGCGTGCTTCGGGATTGCCGTCGACGGTTCCGTTAAGTATCTGCGCCAGTTCGCGTGCAGTAAATTCCATATAATTAAAAAGTGCGATTATAATCTGTCGGGCAAAATTACAACAAATATACCTAAGAAAGGCAGATTGGGCGTAAATTTTTGCGTATGTCCATTATTATCCGTATCTTTGCGGAGTGTGATTGAGACAGGGGGCCGAAGAGCTTCCTTTTTTTGTGGACTGAAGCGGGGGATGCCGCACACGCCGCCGCTTTGAATAATGAAATTCCTATGGACAGGACTTTGCTTCAGAAAGTACTTGACGATGCCGCACGCGAGCGCGGCCTTTCGATCGTGGCGCTTGACTACGACGAGGATGAGAATGTGATCGAGGTGACATTGGACCGCGAAGACGGTCCGGTATCGCTTGACGACTGCGAAGGAGTGCACCGCGCGGTGCTCGCAGCCTTCGACCGCGATGTCGAGGACTATTCGCTGACCGTGAGCTCGAAGGGCATCAGCGGAGCTGAAGCTGACGAAATGCTGAAAACAATAGAATAATCAATATGGAAAAAGAAAACATTGTAACCCTGATCGATGCCTTCAAGGACTTTAAGGAGGAAAAGAACATCGACAGGCCGGTGATGATGGGTGTGCTGAAGGACGTGTTCCTCACCCAGATCAGCAAGGTTTACGGTTCGTCGGACAATTTCGACGTCATCGTGAATGTGGACAAGGGTACCTGCGAGATCTACCAGAACTTCGAGATCGTCGAGACAGTCGAGAATCCGAATGCCGAGATGACCATCGAGCAGGTGAAGGAGGACAGCGGCGAGGACGACTACGAGATCGGCGACACCTATGTGAAGAAGATGCCTCTTTCGGCTTTCGGCCGCCGCGGCATCCTGAACATCCGTCAGAACCTTCAGGGACGCATTATGGACATCGAGAAGGCGAACCTGTTCAAGAAATATTCCGACAAGGTGGGCGAACTCTTCACCGGTGAGGTTTACCAGACCTGGTCCAAGGAGGTGCTTATCCTCGATGAGGACGGAAACGAGCTGCATATCCCTAAGGAGGAGCAGATTCCGGGCGAGCGATTCAAGAAGAACGACACCATCCGCGCCATCATCAAGAAGGTGGAGATGCGCAACAATACCACTCCGTACATCATTCTTTCCCGCACTTCGAACGAGTTCCTCGAGAGACTCTTCGAGCAGGAGGTCCCTGAAATCCTCGACGGCCTGATCACCGTGAAGAAGGTGGTCCGCATCCCTGGCGAGAGAGCCAAGGTCGCAGTGGAGTCCTACGATGAGAGAATCGATCCTATCGGAGCCTGCATCGGCGTCAAGGGAAGCCGCATTATGGGCATCGTCCGCGAGCTTCACAACGAGAACATCGACGTGCTCCAGTGGACAAGCAACCCTCAGCTTATGATCCAGCGCGCGCTTAATCCTGCAAGGGTTTCCTCCATCGATATGGGCGGCACTCCTACCGACAAGGTGAAGGTTTATATGCAGCCTGAGGAGGTCAAGAAGGGCGTAGGCCGCGGCGGATGCAACATCCAGCTCGCCGGTATGCTCGTGGACCGCGAGATCGAGGTCTGGAGAGAGATTCCGAAGGACGAAATCGATGCGGAGGAGGACGATGTCGCTCTCGACGAGTTCGCGAACGAGATCGACCAGTGGGTCATCGACCGTCTCAAGTCCATCGGTTGCGATACTGCGCGCAGCGTGCTTGCAGTCGCTCCTGAGGACATCGCCAAGAGGGCTGACCTCGAGGACGAGACCGTCGCCGAGGTGTTCAAGATCCTTGCTGCAGAATTCGAAGATTAATCATTCGGGAACTGCTTCGGACATCCGGGGCAGTTTCCACAATTTATAAAAGGGGTTTATATGGGAGAAATCAGAATAAATAGACTGATAAAGAAATACAACATAGGTCTCGACACTCTGGTGGAGTTTCTGAAGAAGCAGGGCGTCGAAATAGAGGAAGGCAATCCCAACGCCAAGGTCTCGGAAGAGCACATTCCGATGCTGGACCGCCAGTTCGCGAAGGACCTGGCAATGCGCGAGGCCGCCGAGAAGGAGGACATCAAGCTTGCCGACATTCTCGAAAAAGCGGGCAAGAAGCGTCAGGACAAGTCCGAGCAGGACGACGAAGAGCCTGAGCAGGAGACGATTATCCGCTCCAACACCCTTACCGGCATCAATGTGAAGCCGGTTGAGGCTCCGCAGCCTGCGGAAAAGCCTGAACCTGAGCCTGTCAGAGAGCCGGAGCCAGCTCCGGTCGAGCCTCCGAAGCCGGTTGAGGCCGTGAAGCCTGAGCCAGCTCCGGTCGTAGAAGAACCTTCCGTGGCCGTTCCGGCCAATGAAGCCCCGGCCCCGGCCGAGCAGCCTGAGGAGAAGAAAGCAGCCGTCGAAACCCCTGCGGCCGCTTCCGAGCCTACTCCGGAGCCTGCACCGGCAGAGGAACAGGCGAAGCCTGTTGAGGAGGAGAAAGTTCCTGAACCTCAGAAGGTTGAGGAGAAAGCCCCTGAGGCTCCCGCCGCCGCTGAGACCAAGCCGGCAGCACCTGCGGCGCCTGCCAATCCTGAAGCTACGGGCTTCAAGGTGGTGGGCAAGATCGATCTCAGCCAGTTCGACAAGAAGCCGAAGAAGCGTGAGCGCATAAACAAGGGCACCCAGAAGGTCGACGTGAACAAGGTCACCGTGGATCCGGCCACGAAGAAGGGTCAGAACGGCGGCAAGAACAACGGTCAGAATCAGAACCAGAATCAGCAGCAGGGCGGCGGCCGCAAGGACAAGAACCGCGGCAAGAAGGGCGGCAATGACCGCTTCAAGCCGGCTATGACCGAGGCCGAGCAGGAGGAGATGCAGAAGCAGATCCAGAAGCAGGTCAAGGAGACCTACGCCCGGATGAACGACAACAAGAAGAATAACTTCGGCGCCAAATACCGCAAGGAGAAGCGCGAGCTCGCAGCCCAGCGCACAATGCAGGAGATGGAGCAGGAGTCAGAGGAGAAGAAGGTACTTAAAATCACCGAGTTCGTTACCGTAAACGACCTGGCCACCCTTATGAGCACCCCAGTGGTGAAGGTTATCGGGGCCTGTATGAGCCTCGGTCTGATGGTATCCATCAACCAGCGTCTCGACGCGGAAACCCTCGTGCTCGTGGCCGAGGAGTTCGGTTATAAGGTCGAGTTCGTCACCGCCGAGCTTACAGAAGAAATTAACGGTAACGACACTCCTGATTCCGAGGAGGATCTCGTTTCTCGTCCTCCGGTCATCACGGTGATGGGTCACGTCGACCACGGCAAGACCTCGCTCCTTGACTACATCAGAAAGTCGAATGTCATCGCCGGCGAGGCTGGAGGTATCACCCAGCACATCGGCGCGTACAGCGTAACCCTCGATGACGGACGTCATATCACCTTCCTGGATACCCCTGGTCACGAGGCCTTTACGGCTATGCGTGCCCGCGGTGCCCAGATGACTGACCTCGCGATCATCATCATCGCCGCAGACGACGCCGTGATGCCTCAGACAGTCGAGGCTATAAACCACGCGCAGGCTGCAGGAGTTCCTATGGTATTTGCCATCAATAAGATAGATAAGCCGGGCGCTAACCCTGACACCATCCGCCGTCAGCTTTCGGAAATGAATATCCTCGTTGAGGACTGGGGCGGCAAGTACCAGTGCCAGGAGATTTCCGCAAAGAAAGGCCTGAATGTGGACAAACTTCTGGAGAAGGTCCTCCTCGAGACCGATCTTCTCGAGCTCAAGGCGAACCCTAACCGCCTGGCTCAGGGTGCGGTCATCGAGTCCTCCCTGGACAAGGGCCGCGGCTACCTCGCCACCATCCTCGTGCAGAACGGAACGCTCCACGTGGGCGACGTACTGCTCAGCGGAAGCTTCTACGGCAAGGTCAAGTCGATGTTCAACGAGCGTGGCCAGAAAGTTCAGGAGGCGGGTCCTTCGACTCCGGTTTCCGTGCTCGGTCTGAACGGCGCTCCGTCAGCCGGTGAGAAATTCAACGTATTGGCCGACGAAAAGGAGGCCAAGTCCATCGCCAACAAGCGCGAGCAGCTGCTCCGCATCCAGGGCATCAAGACCCAGACCCACGTCACTCTCGAGGAGATCGGACGCCGCATCGCTCTGGGCAGCTTCAAGGAACTCAATGTCATCGTCAAGGGTGATGTGGACGGCTCCGTCGAGGCTCTCTCCGATTCGCTCATCAAGCTTTCTACAGAGGAGGTCAAGGTCAACGTCATCCACAAGGCCGTGGGTGCAATCTCCGAGTCCGATATCCTGCTTGCAGAGGCTTCGGATGCCGTAATCGTCGGATTCCAGGTTCGTCCTTCAGTGGAGGCGCGCAAGGCTGCCGACCGCGAGGGCATCGAAATCCGCCTCTACTCAGTTATTTACGACTGTATCAACGAGATCAAGGACGGTATCGAGGGTATGCTCGAGCCTGAGAAGAAGGAGGAGGTCACCGCTACCGCAGAGGTCAAGCAGACTTTCCGCATCAGCAAGGTGGGTACCATCGCAGGATGTATGATCAAGGACGGCAAGATGACTCAGAAGGCCAAGGTCCGTCTGATCCGCGACGGCATCGTAATCTACACCGGCGAGCTCGGTTCACTCCAGATCGGCAAGGACGCCGCCAAGGAGGTCCCTGCAGGCCGTGAGTGCGGTATGAGCATCGCCGGATACAACGACATCAAGGACGGCGACGTCATCGAGGCGTTCCAGATCGTCGAGATCAAGCGCACGCTGTAAGCAGCTCGAACTTAGAGAAATAAGATATTCTGATTGGACGGCTGGAAGCCGTCCAATTTTTATCTCAGAGGGTTGTCCGAATGCAGGAAGAGACGGTCGCGCGCGAGCAGGCAGGCGCCCGTGATGCCGGCGTCGTCACCCAGCTTGGTCAGAAGAATCGGCAGGCCGCGGTTCATCAGCTTGAGCGAATGTTGCTTCACCGAGAGCGCCACCTGCTGCTGGAAGTAGAACGGGGAGGCTTTCGCGAGCTGACCGCCGATGATGATGCAGCCCGGGTTGAACAGATTGATGATTCCGGCGAGCTGCTTGCCCAGCTCCTTGCCTGTCTCTGAGATGAGCTCGATGCACAGCTGGTCCTCCTTTTCGGCGGCGTCGAGGATGTCTCTGGCGTCGATTTTCTCTCCCAGGCGCACTTTCTGTGAAAGAATGGAGGCCTCACCCTTGAGTATGCGCTCCTGAAGTTTGCGCGAAATGGCCATCATCGACACTTCGGTCTCCAGACAGCCCTTCTTGCCGCAATGGCAGAGGATATTGTTCTCATAGACGCGCATATGCCCCATCTCACCGGAGTAGCCGTTGGCTCCGTAATACATTCTGCCGCCGATGATTATGCCCATTCCGAGGCCCCATCCGATGTTTACGTAAAGTACGTCTGACCACTGCATTCCGTAGGCGATGTACTCCGCGTAGGTCATCGCCTTTGTATCATTCTCTATGACGACCGGTAGCCCGATGACTTCGGAAAGCAGGTCGGCGAGAGGGGTGTCCTGAGTCTCCTCGAAATTGAAGATGCTGGCACTCGTGCCGCGCATCGAATCCACGCGGCCGCCGATGTTGAAGCCCACGCCCGAGACTTTCGCGCGGTCTTCGGGGGACAGGCTATCGAGAAAGAGACTTATCTTACTGCAGATCAGATCCATATTCTCGTGGGAATTTTCGAAACTGTAGGAATAGTCTACGGTCTTCTTCACAATGTTTCCGGTGAAGTCCATCATTCCGATGGCGAGCCCCACGTTCTTTATGTCCACGCCCAGGAAATAGCGCGAATCGGCTCTGATTCCGTAGATTACGGCCTTGCGGCCCTTGCGCCCGCTCTCCTCTAGTTCTATTTCGTCGACGGGGATTTCCTCGCGCAGGGCGCTGAGCTGCTTGGCTACTGTGGTGGTGCTGAGCCCCATCTCCTCGGCTATGGACGGGACTGTGAAACGACCTTCGCTCTTCACGCGGCGAAGTATCGCTTCTTTCACGGAATCGTAAGTGCTTTTGTAATTCATATTTGACAAATTTAGGGGCATTTAATCAAAAACGCAAGTCAAATGCGGGGCAATTAGCCAAAATTGCTTTTTTAATGTCCGAATTAAGATGTTGATTATGAATTTATAGAATAATCATATATTTTTGGGATGTTAAGGATTGTATCCCGACGGGCTGAAACGATAAAGTTCCGGGGATACGTTTAAAACACCACAGAAATGACAACTGAACAGAAAAATTATCTCTCAAAGTACTCAGACTGGTACAGACAGGAACTGGTCGGGAACATTATGCCTTTCTGGCTTGAGCACGGACTCGATAAGGTTCACGGGGGAGTTTACACCTGTGTGGACAGAGACGGTACCCTGATGGACCGCACCAAATCCGTATGGTTCCAGGGCCGCTTCGGCTACGTGGCCGCTTACGCCTATAACCACATTGAGAAAAACCCGGATTGGCTGGAAGCCTCGTTCTCCTGCATCGAATTCATCGAGAAGCACTGCATTGACCGTGACGGTCATATGTTCTTCACTGTCAGCGAGGACGGAACGCCTGAGCGCAAGCGCCGCTACGTGTTCTCCGACACGTTCGCAGCGATAGCGATGGCGGAGTATGCCAAGGCTTCCGGAGACCGCAGCTACGCCGACAAGGCTCTCGCTATGTTCAAGAACATCCGCAGGATGCTCTCCACTCCGGGCTTCCTGGAGCCGAAGAGCTACGTGCCGGGCAGAGGTCACTCCATCACTATGATAATGCTGAATACTGCATTGGTAATCAAGCAGGTATGCGAGGATCCGGAGATTGACGAGCAGATCCGCTCCTCCGTGCACGATATCGAAGTTTACCATATGCATCCGGAATTCAAGTGCATCCTCGAGTCGGTAAATATGGACGGTACGCTCATCGATACCTGCGAGGGCCGCGTCATCAACCCGGGCCACGGCATCGAGACCGCCTGGTTCCTGATGAACGCCTCCGAGGTTATGGGCGACAGGCACCTCTGCGAGATGGGCCTGACCATCTTCGACTGGCAGTACAAATGGGGCTGGGACGAGGAGTTCGGCGGAGTCATCAACTTCCGCGACTGCAAGGGTCTGCCTTGCCAGGACTACTCTCAGGATATGAAATTCTGGTGGCCTCAGTGCGAGACCGTCATCGCCTCCCTGTATTCATACCTTATGACGGGCGACGACAAATACCTCGATATATATCAGAAAGCTAACGATTGGGCCATCGGGCATCTCAAGGATAAGGAATACCCTGAGTGGTACGGCTATCTGCACCGCGACGGTACCGTGGCGCAGCCGGCCAAGGGCAATCTCTTCAAGGGACCTTTCCATATCCCGAGAATGCTCTGCGTGGCTCACGAGCTTTGTGAAAGAATACTTGCGAAATGAAAAGGTTAGCCTGTCTTTTTGCAGCCCTGCTGCTCGTTTTCGCCTGCTCCTCGCCTGAAAAGACTGCGGAGAACCGCAATTATATGTGGTTCGACTGCGAGGCGAACTATGCGACTCTTTCGCATCCCGACTCCATCGAGTTCTATCTGCACAAGGTGCAGGACCTGGGCTTCGGAAACGTGGTCGTGGACGTCAAGTCCATTATGGGAGAGACATTGTACGACAGCAAGATAGCTCCTTATATGGGTTCCTTCGACGGCGTCGAGCGGTCGCGTGACTACGATATGATGGGATACTTCATCAAGTACGGTCACGAGATGGGACTCAAGGTCTTCGCATCGCTGAACGTCTTCTGCGGCGGCCACAACTTTATGGACCGCGGCATCATCTACGGCGAGCACCCTGAGTGGCAGAGCATCTGCTACGACAAGGGGCAGCTCATCCCGATCAGCCAGATTAAGACTAACTACAACGGAATGCTCAATCCCGCAAATCCGCAGGTCCAGGAGTACGAACTCGACATCCTCAAGGAGTTCGTCACCAAGTACCCCGAGTGCGACGGACTCATCTTCGACCGCGTGCGCTTCGACGGAATGACCGCGGACTTCTCGGATCTGAGCCGTGAGCTCTTCGAGCAATGGCTGGGTCATCCGGTGGAGAATTTCCCGGAGTCGGTGCTCTGCTGGTATGACTGGGGCGGAAACGTGAAGCCTTTCTGGACTGAAGGCGAGTTCTTCAATCAGTGGGTGGAATGGCGCGCAGGCATTATCCACGATTTCGTGGAGCGCTGCCACAGGGAACTCAAGGCCATTAATCCTGACCTTATTATCGGCGACTATACGGGAGCCTGGTATCCTACATATTATGAGGTGGGCGTGAATTGGGCCTCCCGGCAGTATGATCCTCACGAGGACTACGACTGGGCTACGCCTACCTATAAGAACACAGGCTACGCCGAGCTCCTGGATATCTATATGACCGGACTCTACTATTCCAACATCACCAAGGCAGACATAGACAAGGCCGAGGAGGTGACGGGACAGAGCACGGAGGCCGGGCTCAATCTCTCACTCAGATACTGCTACAGCGTTGAGGGCGGAGCGGAAATCGCTCAGAAAGTCACTTGCGGCGTAGTCCCTGTGATAGGCTCCATCTATGTGGAGCAGTATCTCGGAGAGATGGAGAAATTCGGCCCGGCGGTGGAGCAGGCGCTACGCTCCACGGGCGGTGTAATGGTCTTCGACATTGTCCATCTCGGAAAGCACGGTCTCTGGGGAGACCTGGAGACCGCAATGCGCAATGCAGGACAGATCAAGTAATTAAACTACTAATTAATATTCAACAAAATGAAACACATCAGAACAATGTTTGTGGCTCTTGCCCTGATGCTCTGCGGTACTTCGGTATTCGCTCAGACAGAAGTCAGAGGTAAGGTTACCGATGCCGCAGGACAGGCATTGCCGGGTGTCGCCGTAATGGTTCCTGGAACCACGAACGGTGTGATGACGGCGATGGACGGTTCTTACTCTCTGACCGTGAAGTCGGGAGAGACCATCAACTTCTCCTGCGTCGGTATGAAAGACGTGAACCGCGTGTTCGACGGAAAACTCGCAGTCATCAACGTGACTATGGAGGAAGACGCTCTCTTCCTCGATGACGTCGTCGTGGTAGGCTACGGTACTCAGAAGAAATCTTCCCTTACGAGCGCCGTTTCCGCCATCAAGGGCGATGATGTCCTCAAAGCTCCTTCCACCAATGTATCCCAGATTCTCGCAGGCCGTCTGCCGGGTATCTCCTCAGTACAGGAGTCCGGTGAGCCTGGACAGGATCAGGCATCCCTTCGTCTTCGCGGCTCCATCTACGGCATCGCCTATGTAGTCGACGGATTCCCTGTAAACAGCATCAATGATATCAACCCTAACGATATTGAGAGCATCTCAGTCCTCAAGGACGGTGCTTCCGCTGCGGTTTACGGACTCAAGGGCGCCGGCGGTGTGATGATCATCACCACCAAGAGAGGTACCAAGGAGAAGACTTCCATCACTTACGACGGATCCTACGGTGTCTCTATGAACGCCAACTTCCCTGAGTTTATGGACGGCCCGCAGTTCGCATATTACTATAATATGGCGGATATGATGGACCAGCTGGCCAGCGGTGCCATTTCTGACCGCTCCCAGTACACTCCGTACTTCACCTCCGAGAACATCGCTGCGATGACTAACGGCGACCCTACCGACGGCTGGGACAATGTGGATTACATTTCCAAGGTCTTCGGAACCGGTACCACCCAGAAGCACAACATCACCGTGACCGGAGGCAGTGACAAGGCCCGCTACTACACTTCTATGGGCTTTATGGACCAGAAGGGTAATATCGACAACTTCGGTTACAAGCGCTACAACCTCCGCTCCAACATCGATTCCGATATCACTTCCAGACTGCACTTCAAACTCGGTCTTTCAGGTACAATTGCCTCAAGACACACTCCAGGCTATGCAGCCGGCGGTTCAGACGGTTCAGGTTACACGGAGACCGGTTACCTCTCCATCGCGAACCAGACCATCGTGATGCACCCTTATCTCCCTGAGACTTACGACGGGATGTACACTTCCACCATCAAGAAGAACACAGGTCTTCCTCAGAGCCCTCTCGCAGCCATCTATGAATCCGGCTACAAGAAATACCGCTCAGTAGACCTTTCCGCAAACGCCACCCTCGCTTATGACATTCCGGGTATCGAAGGCCTCCAGGCTAAGATTTCAGGTGTTTACGACTGGACCAACTCCTACTCCAAGCTCCTGAACACTCCTTACTCCACAATGGCATTCGTGGACGGAAGCTACACCAAGAAGAGTGACCCTCGCGGAACTGACGAAGGCATCAACATCGGTGAGGGATCATCATACTGGCAGCAGATGGTAGGTCAGGCCAGTCTCGAATATGCCGGACAGTTCGGAAATCACGGCATCGAGGCTCTCGCCCTTATGGAAGTCCGTGAGACCAAGAGCAACAGCCTTGCTGCTTACGCCAAGAATCTTCCTTTCTCATCCCTTCCTGAAATCAGCCAGGGTATTCCTACGAACGACCCTGTATCCGGAGGCAGCGGCGCCACCAGAAGCGTCGGCGGTGTCTTCCGTCTGAAATACAACTACGCTGACCGCTACCTCGTCGAGCTTTCCGGCCGTGAGGACGGTTCCTACCTCTTCAGCGGTATGGACAAGTATCGTTGGGGCTTCTTCCCGTCCGCTTCCGTAGCGTGGAGAATGTCGAACGAGGAGTTCCTCAAGCCTGTCAGCTGGCTCAGCGACCTCAAGCTCAGAGCTTCCGTAGGTATGCTCGGTAACGATGGCGTTCCTGAGTATTCCTTCCTCAGCACCTATTCAAGATACGGCCAGGACGTCATCTACAAGGACGCTTCCGGCAGCATCACCACAAATCCGGCCTATCGCCCTGACGTGGTTCCGTCCCTCGACCTCTCCTGGGAGCGTTACCTCTCATATAACGTAGGCTTCGATGCATCCCTGTGGAACGGCCGCCTCAGCATCGAGGCTGATGCCTTCTACAACTATACTTATGATATCCTTACCGGTCAGGGTTCAGGCTTCCCTGCATCTATGGGAGGTTACTATCCTACATACGTGAACTATCCTGCCATCGACGCCAAGGGTGTGGACGTGCTCCTTACCTGGAAGGACCAGTTCCTTCTCGCAGGCAAGCCGTTCTTCTACAGCGTAACAGGAAGTGTCACCTATTCCAAGACCCGCTGGATCAAGTATAAGGACAATTCCGAGGTCAGCGAATACCGCAAACTCGTGGGCAAGACCTATGGCGCCATCACAGGCTGGCTTTCTGACGGTCTTTTCCAGTCCGAGGAGGAAATCGACAACTCGGCTTGGTGGGGTACCCGTCCGAATGTCGGCGACATCAAGTTCGTGGACATCAACGGCGACGGTAAGATCGACTATGATGACTGGGGCTATTTCGGACGTTCCAACCGTCCTGAGCTGACCTTCGGTCTCAACCTTAATTTCGAGTGGAACGGCTTCGACTTCAACGCCCAGTTCACCGGCGGCGCTCTCTTCGATGTCTCACTTACAGGTACTTACTACAACGGTTACGATGACAACACCATCTGGACCCAGACCTTCAAGGAGGGCGGCAACTCGCCTCTCTACCTCGTGGAGAATGCCTGGAG
>CAVCSJ010000003.1:0-3182 GCA_963604895.1 bacterium | reverse complement strand
TCACCTGGCGTGAACAACGGTTACTATCCTCAGCAGCGTCTCGTTATGGGCGGCGTTACACTTACATTCTAAAAACGGCGTGATATGAGAACAATTGCTAAAAATATACTTCTGACAGCATCCAGCCTCGTTCTTGCAGCAGGTCTCACCTCCTGCAACGACTTCCTGGATATGACTCCTACCGACAGCGTCTCCGACAAGATTATCTGGCAGACCACTGAAAATGCGGAATATGGAGTGAACTACATATACAGCTATATCCTCGATATGGCTGACGCCAACTGCGGCCAGAGTTCCGCCGGTATGACCGACGCTCTCACCGACCAGCTCAAGTACGGTTCCTATAACTACAACGCCCTCTGCTATATTCCGAGCGAAATCGCCTACGGCGGATCCACTCTCACGGCGAACTACGTTGCCTCCTATATGGGCTTCTGGAACACTATGTACGGTGCTATCCGCAGGACCAACCAGGGTCTGAACTATCTCGAGAAGTACGGCGAGATGTCCGACGGGGACAAGACCCGTCTTCAGGCCGAGCTCCGCTTTATGCGCGCATACTTCTACTTCGACCTCGTGAAGAGGTACAAGGAAGTCATCATTTACGATGAGGACCTCAGCGCCATAGCTGCGAACACTCCTCTCAGCACCGAGAAAGAGGGTTGGGACTTCATCGCGGCCGACCTCAAGTTCGCCGAGGAGAATCTTCCTGTAAAGGCCAAGGCCAATGGCCGCCTCTGCAAGGGCGCAGCCTACGCTTTCGCCACCCGCGCGATGCTTTACGCCGAGCGTTATGACGAGGTTATCGCCGCCGCAGACAAGGTTGCGGAACTCGGATACTCTCTGGATCCAAGCTATGCCAATGTCTTCACCGGAAATGGTAGCGACGAGGTGATTCTCGAGTATGAATTCAGTTACGAAAATGCTGTGACTCACAACTTTGACTACTACTATACCCCTGGCGGAGACTACACTACACGTGAGGCGTCCGGCGGCGGTTACGGTACTCCTACCCAGGAGATTGTCGAGTCCTACGAGTACGCTGACGGAAGCGGCTTCCCAGACTGGTCTGCCTGGCACACCACAGAGGGCACTTACGAGAACCCTCCTTACGAGCTTCTCGAGCCTCGTTTCCAGGCTTCCATCCTCTATAACGGAGCCACCTGGAAGGACCGTACCATCGAGCCTTTCGTAGGCGGTGACGACGGCTGGTGCCAGTGGAATGTCACCAAGGAGCCAAAGGGCAAGACCACTACAGGTTACTATCTGCGCAAGGGTGTGGACGAGACTCACGATGTCATCGCCAGAGCCCAGAGCACCCAGCCTCTCGTCATCATCCGCTACGCGGAGGTGCTTCTGAACAAGGCTGAGGCCTGCTACCGCACAGGTGACGCCGCCGGCGCCAATGCTGCCGTACGTGCCATCCGCGAGCGCGTCGACCTTCCTTATACCGACAAGTCCGGTGACAATCTCTGGTCTGCAATCCGTCAGGAGCGCAAGGTCGAGCTTGCATTCGAAGGCTTCTCCTACTGGGATCTCCGCCGCTGGGGCGTCGCTCCGAATCAGTATCCTGACGGACTTTCCGGCTATCAGCAGCACGGTCTGAAGATCGAGCCTGCAGGCGCAAGCTTCATCTACACCTACGTGTCTGTCGATGACAAGAACCGCACTTATCCTGAGAAGATGAACAGATTCCCTCTCCAGGACAGCGAGCTTTCAAGCAATACTGCTGTAGAACAATTCCCAGAGTGGAAATAATATTGAGACACAGGTATGAAAAAGATATATGTAATATTGGCCGCGGCCGCCTCTCTTCTTGTGGCTTCCTGCCACAACCCGGAGTATGTGGTTTCCACGGCCGAACGCCAGAGCATCACAAGTCTGGAGGCTTTCTTCACCTTCGGTCCGTATATGGACCAGACTATGTGCAAGCTGAACATCACGGATGAGAATGCCGACAGATTCGTGCTTCCTGTTCCGTGGTTCTATCCTACCACCTCGGACAGCGAGACCACGCCTTATATGACCAAGGTTCGCGTTCAGGCTGCCATCCAGGCTGACTGCAAGATCGAGCCTGCTCTGGGCCTTCTTGACCTCACCAAGGAGAATCTCTACACCTTCACCAACGCGAAGGGCGAGAGCCGTCAGATCTGCATCACAGGCGAAAGGGTTAAATCCACCGACTGTGAAATCCAAGTATTCTCCATCGACGAGCCTGCCATCACCGGTATCATCGACAAGAACGCCAAGACCGTCACTCTCGTGTCGGCAGAAGATCTCAGCTCCTGCACCGCCAAGGCTCAGATTTCCGCACACGCGAGCATCTCTCCTGACCCTGCAGAGCCTCAGAATTACAACAACGACGTGAAGTTCACCGTAACCGCTCACGACGGAACTACCAAGGCTGTCTACACCGTCATCAAGAGCGTTCCGGACAAGATCGACAAGGGCTTCAACAAGTCTTCAGTCGAGCAGCTCTTCAACTTCGACCCTGTCACTATGGCCGGTCTTCCTGCCTACAACACCGACGGCATCTATCCTAGCCTTGCGGTTTCAGGCGGCAAGCTCGTATTCTGCTCCGGCAACGGCACCACACCTGTATACCTTAACGGCGTAACCGGTGTCAACGAGGGTCAGATCAATATTGGCAGCGCAGTCGCTGCCGCGGTGACAAACGACGAGGCTGAGAACATCCTCATCTGCAACCACGCCGAGTCGGGCGAGACCTTCAACATCTGGAAGACCACTTCCGTGAAGGAGGCTCCGGTTCTGCTTCACTCGTTCACCAACGAATCCGGTCTGCCGATGGGTTACTCCATCAAGGCTATCGGTAACATCGACACCGACGCTGTCATCGACATCACCAACGAAGGCGTTTCAGGCATCACGTCATCCAGCGCAGTCACAAGAGTGACGATCAGCGGCGGCGCAGTAACTGACGTTACCGTTCTCGACCTCTCCGCAAGCGGACTCGGCTGGGGCGCGGCTCCTGTAAACAATACCGACGTCGTGGCTACCGCCCCGACCAAGGATGCAAGCGTATTCTTCTCTTACTACGATCCGAATATCCTGCATCACGTTGCGGCCGACGGTACAGTCAAGGCTTCGCTTCCTTTCAATAACGGCTCATCCTGGGGTCTGAATGTGAACAACCTTGATTCCAAGCAGTTCAACAACGCTAC
>CAVCSJ010000002.1:0-32165 GCA_963604895.1 bacterium | reverse complement strand
GCTCTCATCAACTTCTTCCTGGACTGCAACACCGCAGCCGGCTACAAGGAAGTCGAGCCTCCTGTAATGGTGAATGCCGCTTCCGGTTTCGGTACAGGCCAGCTTCCTGACAAGGAGGCCCAGATGTACCACGCGAACCTGGACGACTTCTATATGGTTCCTACAGCTGAAGTCCCTGTCACCAACATCTTCCGCGACGTGATTCTTCAGGACAGCGAGACCCCTCAGAAACTTACAGCCTACACACCTTGCTTCCGCCGCGAGGCCGGTTCCTACGGCAAGGACGTGCGCGGTCTGAACCGTCTGCATCAGTTCGACAAGGTCGAGATCGTCCGCGTCGAGAAGCCTGAGAATAGCTACGCTGCTCTGGATGAGATGATTGCACACGTCGAGAGCATCGTGAACAAGCTCGGTCTCAAGTATCATATCCTCCGTCTCTGCGGCGGCGATATGAGCTTCACCTCAGCCATCACCTACGACTTCGAGCTCTGGAGCGCCGCTCAGCAGCGCTGGCTGGAGATTTCTTCAGTATCCAACTTCGAGTCCTATCAGGCCAACCGTCTCCACCTGCGTTATCGCGACGAGAACGGCAAGACCCAGCTCTGCCACACTCTGAACGGCAGTTCCCTCGCTCTTCCGCGCGTCGTGGCAGCCCTCCTCGAGGACAATCAGACCGAAGACGGCATCATCATCCCTGAGGTGCTCCGTCCTTACACAGGCTTCGACAAGATTGACTAGCGACAAAATCATACTCGGAATAGATCCCGGAACCAACATTCTTGGTTACGGGATCATTTCCGTTGATACCCGCGGCCCGCATTATGTCACGATGGGAGTCTTCGACCTCCGCAAGATTCCTGATCCCTTCGAGAAACTCGCGAACATAAACGCCGGTGTGGAGGAACTCATCGCGACCTACTCCCCGAACGAGCTCGCGGTCGAGTCTCCGTTCTACGGCAAGAACGCGCAGGTCATCCTCAAGCTTGGACGCGCACAGGGCGCGGCCATCATAGCTGCGATCAAGCAGGGCATTCCCGTGACGGAGTACGCTCCACGCAAGGCGAAAATCGCCATCTGCGGCAACGGCAACGCGTCGAAGGAGCAGGTTCAGGTGATGGTGAGCAAGACTCTGAAAGTCGATCTCGAACCGAAGTACCTCGATGCCACCGACGCGCTCGCAATCGCGCTCTGCCACTACTATCAGCTCTCCAGCCCGCTCACGAGCGATCGTTCCGCCAGTTCCTGGGCGAAATTCATCGAGGCGAACCCCGACAGAGTCAAGTAGTTCCCGAGGACTTCGTCCAATATTTCCCTGCGGACTTCGTCCAATCCCGAAAAAAATCTCACATTTTTTAAATTATTTATTAAACCCTGTCCCGCAGGGTTTGTCTAAAGTTCGTGTTTTTTAGAAAAAGAAGTATGAACAAATCCATCGTGCGCCTCGCCGCAGTAGTTTTGCTGATGTTCACTTTCCTGCCTCTGGCCGCCCAGAAGGCACAAAGTGACGTATCAGCCACCTTGATTGACGATGCATCCGGAGAGCCTGTAGGCTTTGCCACCATCTCCATCACAGTGAAGAATGCCACCACACCTTACAAGTACGCCCTCACCAATGAGAAGGGTTTCGCGACCCTGTCCGGCGTCAAGAACGGGACCTATACCTTCAAGGCCGAACTTATGGGCCTGATGCCTTTCGAGAAGGAAATCGTGATCAAGGACAAGGACATCAATCTCGGAGAGATCAGAATGAAGACCGACACCAAGCTCCTGGATGCCGCCAGCGTATCCGCGCTCGGTAACCCGGTCGTCATCAAGAAAGATACCATCGAGTACAACGCCACTTCCTTCAGAACCACCGAGAATGACGTTCTCGAGGACCTCCTGAAGAAGCTCCCCGGAGTAGAGGTGGGTTCCGACGGCTCCATCACCGCGAACGGCAAGACTATCGACAAGATTTACATCGACGGCAAGACATATTTTATGGATGACCCGGCCCTCGCTTCCAAGAACCTTCCTGCGAAGATCATCGAGAAGGTCAAGGTCGTGAAGAAGAAGTCCGAACAGGCCGAGTTCACAGGCATTGATGACGGTCAGGAAGAGACGGTCATCGACCTCTCCATCCAGAGGGGTATGATGAACGGCCTTATGGGCAATGTCCGCGCAGGTGCCGGTCACGATGTTCCTGTTGAGGAAAGTTCATCTACTCAGTTCACTCCTTATAATGACACCCGCTTTACTGCGAACCTCTTCCTCGGAAACTTCTCCGAAGGCAAGCAGTTCAGCGTCATCGGCAACGCCAACAACGGCAACAATATGGGCTTCGGAGATTTCGCTGGCAATATGATGCGCGGAATGGGCGGCGGTATGCGTGCCGGCAACGGAGGTGTCACCACTTCCTATATGCTCGGCGGCAATGCAGGTTTCGACCTCTTCGATGACAAGATGGAACTCGTCACCAACCTGGCATACAGCGGAACCAACACCGATTCCGACCAGCAGTCATACAGGGAGACCTACTACGACAACTACAGTCAGATATCGAATACCAAGAACATCTCCAATACCGGTTCAGACGGCTACCGCTTCGGCCTGCGTCTCGAGCACGAGTTCAGCGAGAACAGTTCCATCATCTTCGAGCCTCAGATCAATTACGGTCTTGGTAACTACAGCACTCTCGAAGAGTTCGATACCGATACCGATGACAGAAACGGCAACATCACAGATACCAATGACGGTTTCAGCTTCAACTCCGGTGACAACCACAGCGTTCAGGCATCCGGCCGACTGATGTACCGTCAGAGACTCGGAATGCCGGGCCGTACCCTCGTGATCAACACCAACTTCAGACTCTCGAATAACGATACAGACGGACTCACCCAGTCCCTCACCAGAAGCTACATTGGCGGAGCCCCGAAGGATTCCATCATCAACCAGCATACTGACCAGTACAGCAAGAGCGCTTCACTCAGCGGCCGTGCTTCCTTCACCGAACCTCTTGGCAATGACTTCTATACGGAGCTCAATTACTCCTATAACTGGAGCCGTTCGAATTCGGAGAAGACAGCCTACGACATAGCCCTCTTCGATGACAATTTCAGCGAGGCTACCCGCAAGGATTATCTCGACGGTGCCCGCACCAAGAATACCGCTTATTCCAACGCCATCACCAATGTGAACATCCGTCAGGAAATCGGTATCAACTTTATGTACCGCAGGGACAAGCTTCTGGCTCAGGTCGGCGCCAGCATCAACCCTACACGTGTCAGCAACTATACCGAGCGTGCGGCCTACACCATCGACACCACTTATTCCGTAGTCAACTGGTCTCCTCAGGCTATGATCTTCTATGAGCCGAATGATTTTACGGACATCCGTTTCCGCTACCGCGGTTCCACAAGCCAGCCTTCAGTAACCCAGCTGGTTCCGGTTCTGGACAACTCCAACCCTATCAGCCAGTCACTCGGTAACCCGTACCTCCTTCCATACTTCTCTCACAACTTGGGAGGCGAGTTCCAGTACGGCAACCCTCAGAACTACTCTTCGTTCAGCATCCGTATGGACGGCGGCTTCGTACAGAATCCTATCGTGAACTCGACCTGGACGAACAGGCAGACCGGTAGGTCGTTCACTATGCCTGTGAACGGTCCTGCTTCCAGCAATATGAGTTTCTTTATGTTCGGCAACCTCCCTATCTACAAGCAGAATGTCCTGCTGTCGAATATGACGCGCTTCAGCAGGAACAATTCTTCTTCCTACGTGGGAAACAATATAGATACCGACAAGTATTATTATAATGACGATTTCGATTATGTGGCTTTCAGAAGGGATTACAGCGACATCGATGCCTCAAATGATTTCCAGAGGAACGACACCAGAAGCACGACTGTAATGGAGCGTCTGAACCTTACATATCGCGACGATGCCCTCGAGGTCCGCTTGGGCGGTTCGGTAAACTATACCAATACCAACTATACCATTTATTCCGAGCAGAATATCAATACCTGGAGAAATGCAGCAGAGGCTTCCTTCATCTGGAACTGGAACCTTACAGGTATGACTTTCCGTTCCGATCTGAACTACAGATGGTACCGCGGTTACACCGTAGATATGCCTTCAGAGGCTATCGTGAACGCCGAGATTTCCAAGCTCGTGTTCCGCAAGCAGGCTACCATCGCCCTGAATGTCTATGACCTTCTCGGCCAGACACGCAGCCTTACAGTAAGCGATACTGCGAACTATCACTCTGAGTCCCTGAGCAATACCGTAGGCCGTTATGTAATGCTGTCATTCACCTGGCGCTTCGGCACCTTCGGAGGCAGAGGCAATCGCCGCGGTCCTGGCGGTCCAGGCGGCCCTGGTATGGGTCCTGGCGGCCCTGGCGGAATGGGCGGCCCTGGTGGCGGCCCAGGCAGAATGGGCGGCGGCGGACGCCGGTTTTAGAAGTTATATTTAATCTGAAAGGGGGTGAGCGGCATCTGCCGCTCACCCCCTTTAACTTGTGTAGATATTGGACGGCGGAGCCGGCCGGGCTAGGCTTCGTCCATATTGTTGCAGTAGCGGCGCCACTTGTCGAGAAGCTGTGTCATATCGTCGGGAAGCGGGGCCTCGAAGTGCACCTGCCGGCGGGTCTTGGGATGCACGAAGCCGAGAATTCCGGCGTGCAGAGCCTGGCGCGGACAGATCTTGAAACAGTTCTCGATGAACTGGCGGTACTTGGCATAGATGGTTCCCTTGCGGATTTCCGAGCCGCCGTAGCGCTCGTCATTGAAGAGCGGATGGCCGATGGATGACATATGCACGCGAATCTGATGCGTGCGGCCGGTCTCGAGACGGCATTGGACGAGAGTCACGAAACCGAAACGCTCGATGACCTTGTAGTGCGTGACGGCGTGCTTGCCCTTCTCGGGATCGTCGTAGACGCGGAAACGCAGACGGTCGTTCGGGTCGCGGCCGATGTTCGCGTCGATCGTGCCCTCGTCTTCCTTTATGTTCCCCCAGACTACGGCGGTGTAGAGACGCTCGATGCTGTGTTCGAAGAACTGCTTCGCGAGATGCAGCTGCGACTCGTCATTCTTCGCGACCACCAGCAGACCGGAGGTGTCCTTGTCGATGCGGTGAACCAGGATTCCCATCCTTTCATCTTCAGCCTCAGGGCCTTGCGAGATTCCGAGATGATATGAAAGAGCGTTTATCAGCGTGCCCTCGAAATGTCCGTGACCGGGATGGACAACCATTCCGGCGGCCTTGTTCACCACCAGCAGGTCATCATCCTCGTAGACTATGTTCAGCGGAATATCCTGCGGCAGAATCTCCATTCCGCGGCGGCGGTAAGGCATCACGAAACGGATCACGTCCTCCGGACGCACTATGAGATTGGCCTTGGCCACCTTGCCGTTCACGCGGACGTACTGCTGCTTGATTGCGCATTGGATGCGATGCCTCGAGGTGTCCTCGAGGTGCGCAGCCATATACTTGTCTATTCTGATCGGAGTCTGTCCCTTGTCGACGTTCAGGCGGAAATGTTCGAACATCCCCTGCTCTTCGTCGTCGGAGATTTCGTCCGCGGCGGCCTCAGGCCCCTCGACGATGTCTTCGTCGATGAATTTTCCGAGTTCGCTGTCCTGGAATTCCATAGCCTACTCTTCTTCGCTGAGTGTCAGATGCAGGGCCACTTCGGAACCCATCAGAATCGGGAATTCGGAGACGCCGGGCGACTGGCTGCTGACCGTGGCGTTAAGCGAATCGCTGTAGGTCTGGACATTCTTATCGAAGACTAAACGGCCTATGTTCAATGAGTTGTCGTGCAGGGCATCCATCGCGCGGGAGTAGCGCAGTCCGACGACGTTCGGCACGAAGGTCTGGTTGTTTTCAGGGTTGAGTCCCACCACGAGGGTGATGTCTGAGCCGCTCTCTATCTCGCGGCCGGCGGAAATCTCGCGGTTGCGGTAGAGCTGGCGGAGAACGTTGTTCGTGGCGATGTCGTTCACGTAGATGAGTTCCTTGAGGTTCAGCCCCTTCGAGGAAAGCTCCGCGCGCGCCTGGCGCATAGAGAGTCCCACGAGGTTCGGCATACTGACCTTCTTGGCGTTTACTGCATTGATGGTGAGCATAATACGGCGGCCTTTCTTTACCTGGGCGCCGGCAGCGGGGTTCTGCTTGTAGACTGCGCCTTTCGCCATTCTGCGCACGAAAACGGAGTCGGTCACTTCCACGCGGATGCCTGCGGCGGATGCCATCTGCTCAGCCTGAGCTACCGTAAGATTCGTCATATCAGGCACTTCTATTTCTTTGCCGTGACGAGTGAATATGCCCAGCAGGAGCGATGCCGCCAGACTGAGGCCTATGAAAAATGCGACAGCTCCGATGATGTTGGAGATTGCCCATTTGCCTGTACTCTTTTCTATTGTCGCCATATACGATTCAAAATTTCACAAATTTACGAAGATGTTTTGAATTTTCGGTCATTGATGAGTACCTTCGCGTGTTATGACTGCGAAAGTGCGAAATACGATGCTGATTCTGGAACTTCTGTTCGGGGTTCTGATGAGTCTGCCGTGGCTGGTGCCGCATATGGGCCTGCTGGCCCTCGTGGGCTTCGTCCCGCTGCTCTGTATGGAGAAAATCGCGAGCGAGAACGGCGTCAGACGCTTCTGGATCTGGCATTACAGCGCTTTCGTGCTCTGGAACGCGTTCACCACGTTCTGGGTGTGCAACGCCACCGTCGGAGGAGGCATCTTCGCTGTCCTCGCGAACGCGCTGCAGATGTCTCTGGTCTTCGGACTCTTCCGTCTGAGCAAAAAGACTCTGACAGGAGTGCTTCCGTATATCTTCCTGGCACTCACGTGGATAGCCTGGGAGAAAGCGTATTTCTCTGTCCAGATTTCCTGGCCCTGGCTCGTGCTTGGAAACGCCTTCGCGCAGACCACGCATCTCATCCAATGGTACGAAATCACCGGCACTCTCGGCGGCTCCGCCTGGATCTGGGCCTGCAATCTCGCGTTTTTCGGAATGATGTCCGCGCTTGCGGACTACCGCTGGCAGGGCTTCACCCGCTGGGGGAAAATCTCCGCCGTGGCAGGTCTTGTAGCGGTTTTCTTCGTGCCGCCCGTCTGCTCGCTGATGATTTACCATAATTATGACGAGGTGAGCGAGGGGGAAATGGACGTACTCATCGGCCAGCCGAACTTCGATCCGTACCAGAAGTTCCAGTCTCTCAGCCAGAAACAGCAGACTGCGATACTCGTCTCGCTCTGGCAGCCCGCTCTCGCGGAGCGCGGTGACACTTCGCGGCCGCTGCTGCTGCTCGCGCCGGAAACCTTCTGCTCAGATGTCATCTGCGGCGAGGTTCAGAGCAGCCCGACGTGGCAGCGCCTGCATTCGCTTATCGCGGCTTCCGCCAATACCTCAGTCATCTTCGGCGCTTCTTCCTACGAATATTTCGATACTGAGGCCGCTCCGTCGGCCAATGCAAGACGCCTGCGTAACGGTACCTGGTACGAATCGCATAATTCCGCTCTCTGTGTGGACGGCTCGGGAGAAACTGAAATCTATCACAAGAGCAAACTGGTCGTGGGAGTGGAGATGACTCCTTATCCCAAGATTATCGGGCCTATAGCCAAGAAGATAGGGGCTCCGATAGGCCATAACGTAGGCCAGAAGGAGGTTTCGCTCCTGCATCCGCAGGGTGTCCCTGCTGGCTGTGCCGTATGCTATGAGTCCATCTATGGTGAATTCTGTACTGAATACGTCCGCAAGGGGGCCAAGTTTATGACAGTGATTACCAATGACGCCTGGTGGGGAGACACCCCGGGCTATCGTCAGCATTTATCATATTCCCGTCTGAGAGCCATAGAATTGCGACGGGATATAGCCCGTTGCGGCAATACCGGAATCTCCGCTTTCATTGACCAGAGGGGAGATGTTCTGCAGAAGGGGCCGTGGTGGGAAAGCGCCACTCTGAGCGGGACTGTGAACCTGAATTCCGGTCTGACATACTTCGCGCGCAACGGAGACGTGTGCGGGCGGCTTTGTGTCCTGGGTTTCGGACTCCTGCTGCTCAAACTGCTGGTGGATCTGCTGATGATGGCCGGAGTGGGAAAGCGCAGGAGGGCTGACTAATTGGCAGGACTCCGGTGCAGGCTCGCTATTTGATAGAAAAGATGCGGCTCCGATGACGGGGCGATGTACTATATTGATTAATATTTAAATTGCAGATTATATGATTTGGCTAATAATGATTCTGGTGATGGTGCTCAGCTACATCATCCAGGCTACACTTCAGAGCAGATTCACAAAATACGAGAAGGTTCCTATGAACGGCGGTATGACAGGCGCCGAAGTGGCTCAGAAGATGCTCAGGGACAATGGAATATATGATGTCAAGGTGGGTTCCATCCAGGGTACTCTCACAGACCATTATAATCCCCAGACGAAGATCGTGAACCTCAGCGAGGCCGTATTCAGCGGGCGGAGCATCGCCGCCGCGGCGGTCGCCGCACACGAGTGCGGCCACGCCCTGCAGCACGCGCAGGGCTATGCTCCGCTCCGCCTCCGTTCCGCCCTCGTGCCTGTAGTCACCTTCGCGAACAATACTGTCCAGTGGGTTCTCCTCGCAGGAGTTCTTCTCATCAATGTTATGCCTTCCCTCATCTGGCTCGGCATCGCACTCTTCGCGATGACCACATTGTTCAGCCTGGTCACCCTTCCGGTCGAAATCAACGCCAGTCAGCGTGCCATCGCCTGGCTTTCCTCCAGCCGCATCACTGATGTGACCACGACTCCGATGGCCAAGGACGCTCTCAAATGGGCCGCATACACCTACGTTATCGCAGCCCTCGGCTCCCTTGCCACGCTCTTCTACTATATCGGCATCGCCAACTCTCGTAGATAGTTCTGCCCGTAATTTATTACCTGATGACCACGCGCTCGATTCGGCGCGGGATGGAAGCGAGAATTTCGTAAGGAATGGTGCCGAGGATGTCCGCGAGTTCGTTCACGCTCGGATCGTCCCCGAAGATTGTCACAGTGTCACCGGCTTTCACATCCGCGCCGGTCACATCCAGCATACACATATCCATACAGATATTGCCTATCGTAGGCACTCTGTGCCCGTTTACTGAGAAACTTGCCCTGCCGCAGCCCAGACGCCTGTCTATTCCGTCGGCATAGCCCACAGGAATGGTCGCTATGACTGTCCCGGGCTTCCGGATTATGCCCTTGCGTGAATAACCTATGGTCCCGTCTTCCGGAGACAGGGTCTTGACCTGCAGCACCTTGACTTTCAGTGAAGCTACCGGAAGAAGCGGAGCCTGCGGGCAGGTGCTTATGCCATAGATTCCGATGCCCAGTCGAACCATATCGAACTGATACTGAGGGAATCTCTCTATTCCGGCCGAATTCAGGATATGGTACATCGGCTTATAGCCGAGACTTCCGGAGATTCTGTCCGCATTGGCCTGAAAGGCCGCAATCTGAGAGAGGGTGAACTCGTCCTGCTGCGGGTCTTCGGCCGCGGCGAGATGCGAGTACACGCTTTTCACGCGCACGCACTCCCTGCTCTTGAGGAACTCCAGCAGGTCGCCGAGTTCACTCGTCATGAACCCCAGCCTGTGCATTCCCGTATCCAGCTTTATATGAATGGGATAGTCTTTTATGCCGCGGCTCTCCAGAATCTCGCAGAAAGCTCTGAGCGTATAAAGGTTCGGGATTCCCGGCTCAAGTCTGTATTCTATGATTTCGTTGAGGAAGTCTACGCCGGCCGTCAGCACGAGGATGGGCAGGGTGATACCGGCCTTTCGGAGCTCGATTCCCTCCACCGGCAGCGCAACTGCAAGATAATCAGCCCCGCAGGACTGCATCATCGCCGCGAATTCCACCGCCCCGTGACCGTAGGCGTTGGCCTTCACCAGAACCAGGAGCCTGGTGGACGCCTCCAGACGCGAACGGTACCAGCGGTAGTTCACGCGACAGTTCCTGAGCCTCAGCTCAAGCCTTGAGAAATCATCGTTAATATTCACAATACAAAATTAATCAAAAAAGAGGCAAGCTATTCCAGCTTGCCTCCCTTTTCATCGTAAATTTCATTTTGCAGAACAGTGAATCCGCTGTCTTCGACAAGCTGGATCCTGCACTTGTACTTTCTCTTCCACTTTCTTACGAAAGAGTTGAACCCCCTGCTCAGATAAGCCCCCAGAATAGGGCTGACCTTAATGGTGAAATCCTTTATACCCTTGTCTTCCACATAGTCCGCGATTTTTCTCTCGATGTCCTCGTCGATCACGAGGGAAGAAGATATCTTTCCCGTTCCGTGACATACCGGACAGACCTCCGTGGTGTTTATGGTAGTTACCGGACGTATTCTCTGGCGTGTGAGCTGCATCAGTCCGAACTTGGTGAGCGGCAGCACGTTGTGCTTGGCTCTGTCGTCGGCCATAAGCTCCTGCATCTTCTTGAAAAGGGCGTTGCGATGCTCCACCGAATCCATATCGATGAAATCCACAATCACGATTCCGCCCATATCGCGGAGTCTGAGCTGGCGGGCGATCTCCTCTGCGGCATAACAGTTAACCTCGAAGGTGTTTTCCTCCTGGTCCGTGGTCTTGGCACGGATGCCGCTGTTTACGTCGATGACGTTCAGCGCCTCAGTCGTCTCGATAACCAGGTATGCTCCCTGACGGATCGGCACCACCTTGCCGAAAGAACTCTTTATCTGGCGGTTTACCTCGAAATGGTCGAATATCGGTTCCTTGCCTTCGTAGAGTTTTACTATCTTCTCCTGATCCGGCGAGATCAGCGAGATATACTTCTTAGTCTCCTCGTAGACCTTCTCGTCGTTCACGTAGATGTTGCTGAACGAGTCGTTCAGCAGGTCGCGGAGGATCACGGTGGTTTTGCTGTATTCCGTGAAGAGCAGCTGGATTCCCTTGTCAGAGGCTATCTTCTTCCAGGAACTCTCCCATTTCTCTATGGATGAGCGGAGTTCTCCGATGAGGACTGCGGCGTTCTTGCCTTCTGCGGCCGTCCTGATGATGGCTCCGTAATTCGGTGGAAGAATGTTCTTTACCAGAGTCTCAAGCCTCTTCTTCTCTTCTTTCGAAGAGATCTTCTGGGATATGCTCACTTTCTGTGCGAAAGGAAGCAGTACAATGTTTCGTCCTGCCAATGAAATTTCTGCGGAGAGCCGGGAGCCCTTGGTAGAAATAGGTTCTTTGACTATCTGCACTATGATCATCTGGCCGACCTTCAGGACGTTTTCTATGCGTCCGTCCTTGGGGAGCGGCTGTCCGATCTTGATGCCGGAGTAGAGTTCCTTCTGGTCCCTGTTCGGGTTGCTGCCCTTCACGAATTCATCGAAGGCGTCGAAGTACAGACCGAGGTCCAGATAATGGATGAAAGCTTCCTTGCTGTCGCCGATGTCGACAAACGCCGCGTTCAGCGCCGGAAGAAGCTTCTTGACTCTTCCCAGATAGACATCACCTACTGAATAACTGTGACCTGTGCTGGACTCCTTGTTAAGTTCTATCAGCCTGTGGTTGTCCATCAGGGCGATGTGAACTTCCGATGCCGAGACATCGACAATGAGGTCTTTTTCGGTTTTCTCAGATTCCATCAGTGATTTCATTTTGGAACGAGCAGAAAAATAAAAAGGGCTGACGCTCTGGTCAGACCCTTTTCTTCAGCAGACTGCTAAAATGGCAGACCCAGAGAAGAACTACTTCTTCTTGTGTCTATTCTTGCGCAAGCGCTTCTTACGCTTGTGCGTTGCCATTTTATGCCTTTTATGTTTTTTTCCGTTCGGCATAATATAAAAAGATTAAGATTATTTTTCGTCCTTAACGGATGCTACGAATACCTTTGCAGGCTTGAAAGCAGGAATATCGTGGGCAGGGATGGTCATAGTGGTCTTCTTGGTGATGTTCCTGGCGGCCTTCTGAGCTCTGTGCTTGATAATGAAGCTACCAAAACCACGGAGGTATACAGGCTCACCCTTGGAAAGGGAACCCTTTACGCTCTCCATAAAACTCTCAACGATAGCCTGTACGGTTGTCTTTTCAACTCCAGTCGCTTTTGCAACTTCGTTAACGATTTCTGCCTTTGTCATAATAATATAATGTTTTTATCAATTAAGTTCCATCGGAAATGGAGTGCAAAAATAGAGTTATTTTTCTAATAATCAAAATCATAGTTTAATTTTTTTGCCATTTCCGCGAAAAAGCCCCCCGCTCTTTCCAGTGGCACGGAGATTGACTATATTTGCAGACGCATAAAAGTTCGCTCTACGGCTGACAAGTTGTCAGTTGCAGCAGGACTTTTGACTATACATATATGAATAAAGATTTTCTTCACGACGACTTCCTCGCTCCCAGAGGCGCTGAAGTCAACATCATACCCGTCCTTCAGGGAGAGGGTCCCATTAAACTTAACGAGTCTGAACTTCCTGACAAACTTCCCATACTGACGCTGCGAAATGCCGTGATTTTCCCGGGCATCGTGTTCCCGATTACAATAGGCCGCGAGAAATCCGTGCGCATTATCCAGGATGCCGAGAAGAACAATCTCTGCATCGGCGCCGTGCCTCAGCTGGACGTGAACATCGAGGACCCGAAGGCGGAGGACCTCAGCCAGTTCGGTACCGTGGTCAAGGTGATCAAGGTGCTCGAAATGCCTGACAACACCATCACCGCCATCCTCCAGGGTTTCCGCCGCTTCCATCTGGACCAGATCATCACCTATGATCCGTACATAACGGCCAGTGTCCATTATCTCAATGACATAAATAGCAGTCAGGATGTCACCAACACCCGTCTCGTGATGGATTCCATAAAGGAGAAGGCCGCCACGATTCTGCGTATGTCCTCCGCTGCCTCGAAGGAGGCCGTTTCGGCGCTGCGCGGAATCGACAGCCTCGAGTTCCTGGTGAATTTCGTGGCCACCACCACCGATGTGGACAAGTTCACCGACAAGGCGGCGCTGCTTCAGTATGACGACGTGAACACCCGCGCGATGAAGCTTCTGAACGTCCTCGAGACCGAGTTGCAGTTCATCCGCATCCGCCAGGAGATTAACCAGAAGGTGAAGGGTGAAATCGACCAGCAGCAGCGCGAGTATTTCCTTAACAATCAGCTCCGTACCATTCAGGAGGAGCTGGGTATGGACGAGTCCGGGGATTTCGACCGCCTGCGCAAGGCAGCCGACACGAAGAAGTGGCCCAAGGAGGTTCGCGAGATTTTCGACAAGGAGCTCGCGAAGCTCGAGAAATATAACCCGAGCAGCCCTGACTACAGCATACAGTTCAACTATCTTCAGTTTATGGTGGACCTGCCGTGGGGTGAGATGTCGAAGGACAATCTCGACCTCAAGCACGCCCAGAAGGTGCTTGACCACGACCATTACGGCCTCGACAGCGTCAAGGACAGAATCATAGAGTACCTCGCCGTACTCAAGCTGAAGGGGAATATGAAGTCGCCGATCCTCTGCCTCTACGGCCCTCCGGGAGTGGGCAAGACGAGCCTCGGCAAGTCCATCGCAAAGGCCCTCGGACGTAAGTACGTCCGCATCGCCCTCGGCGGAATGCACGACGAGGCCGAGATTCGCGGCCACCGCAAGACCTACATCGGAGCACTTCCGGGACGTATCCTGAACGGCATCTGCCGTGCAGGAACGTCCAATCCTGTAATCGTTCTCGACGAGATAGACAAGATCAGCTCCGAGTTCAAGGGCGATCCGTCTTCGGCGCTTCTCGAAGCGCTTGATCCTGAGCAGAATGCGTCGTTCCACGATAATTATCTGGACGTGGATTATGACCTCAGCAACGTGCTCTTCATCACCACCGCGAACAGCACTTCCCCGATCCAGTCGGCTCTGCTCGACAGAATGGAGCTCATAAACGTGACCGGCTACCTTGCGGAGGAGAAGGTCGAGATCGCCCGCCAGTTCCTCGTCCCGAAGCAGCTCGAGGAGCACGGCATCGGCAAGAAGGACCTGAAGATAGACAAGGCCTGCATCGAGACCATCATCGACAAGTACACGCACGAGTCGGGAGTCCGCGGCCTGGAGAAGCAGATTGCCAAGATCGCCCGCGTGACGGCGAAGAAGATCGCCCTGGGGCAGGAGTGGCCGTCTGTCATAAAGAAGGAGAACCTGAAGGAATATCTCGGTCTTCCGACCAATTATCACGATTCCCAGAAGGGCAATGAAGCTCCGGGCGTAGTCACAGGTCTGGCCTGGACTTCGATGGGAGGCGAAATCCTCTTTGTGGAGAGTTCCGTCAGCGGAGGCAAGGGAGCCCTGACTATGACCGGAAACCTTGGCGACGTGATGAAGGAGTCCGCCACCATCGCCTTCCAGTACATCAAGGCCCATCCGCAGCTCGCCGGAATGACCTTCGAGGAGTTCAATTCCAAAGACATACACGTTCACGTCCCTGAGGGAGCAGTCCCTAAGGACGGTCCTTCGGCAGGTATAACTATGGTCAGCTCGATGGTTTCGGCCCTGCGCGGCCAGGCCGTGAAGAGCGGCATCGCGATGACCGGTGAAATGACTCTGCGCGGTCGCGTACTTCCGGTGGGCGGCATCAAGGAGAAGATCCTGGCGGCGAAACGTGCAGGTGTGCACACCATCGTCATCTGCGAGGACAACCGCCGCGACATCGAGGACATCAAGGAGGTCTATGTCAAGGGCTTGACCTTCCATTATGTGAAGACCATCGACGACGTGATTTCATTCATATTCGACTAGTCTATGGACGTAAGGATGGAAGCGAGCTGGAAGGCAGCTCTGAAGGATGAGTTCGACAAACCGTATTTTCTCTCCCTTGCCGGAAGGCTCCACGAAGAGAAACGTGACGGCATTACGATCTATCCTCCGGGAGGCCTGATATTCAGGGCTTTCGAACTTACGCCATTGGACGAAGTCCGCGTGGTCATACTCGGGCAGGATCCGTATCACGGGCCCGGGCAGGCGATGGGACTCTCGTTTTCCGTACCTGACGGCGTCGCGGCGCCGCCTTCGCTGAAGAACATTTTCCGGGAGATCGAGACTGACCTCGGCATCACGATGAGCGGTCGCACGAATCTGGAGCCTTGGGCGCGTCAGGGCGTGCTGCTGCTGAACGCTGTGCTCACGGTTCGCGCCGGGCAGGCCGCTTCGCACGGGTCGTACGGCTGGATGGAGTTCACAGACGCGGTAATCCGCTGTATAAACGAACATTGCAGCGGCGTGGTCTTCCTGCTCTGGGGCAATTTCGCGCGCTCGAAGCGGGAGCTGATCGACACGTCGAAGCACTATGTGCTTGAAGCGGCGCATCCGTCGCCTCTCGCGCGCGGCGCCTTCTTCGGCTGCAGACATTTCTCGCAGACGAACGCCATTCTCACATCTGAAGGTAAAACGCCTATAGACTGGCAGTTATAGAATATTTATATGAGCAGGAAAGCATTGTTTCCGGGTTCCTTCGACCCGTTCACTGCAGGGCATCTGAACATTCTCAAGAGAGCGCTGACGATGTTCGACGAAGTTGTCGTTGCCATCGGTATCAATCAGGACAAGCGCGGTTTCTTCGATATGGACCAGCGTATGGACATCATCCGCCAGACCGTCGCGGGACTTCCGGGCGTGAGCATCATCCATTATGACTGTCTCACCGTGGATATCTGCAAGCAGCTGGGGATCAACCATATAGTTCGCGGCGTTCGCAATATGCTCGACTTCGAGAACGAGCGTGCCATCGCGGATGCGAACCGCCGTCTTGCGCCGCAGATCGAGACCATCATCATCCCGACCGCCCAGGAGTTCGCGCACATCTCGTCCTCCGCGGTCCGCGACATCCTACAGCATCACGGCGACACTTCGCTCTTCATTCCTGAAGGCGTACAACTTCCTAAGATATAGAGTCTTATATGCATCGCAAGGTCCTCGCTCCGTTCGTGATTTTCACCGCAGCCGCAATTCTTTGCGCGGCCGCGCGGGGGCCTGTCGGCCTTACGGCCAATCCTGTTTCAGGCCTTACGGCCAATGTCGGCCTGTCCACTCCCGCTGACAGCACTTCTTCGTCTGTCCAGGGACCTGACAGTACGGCACTTGCGGCATTGGACGCGAAGCTGTCCGAATATCTGGAGGTACTGACTCCGCAGGTTCAGAGAGTGAAGGAGGGGGAGTGCGACTTTCTGATTGAGTCGACTGAGGATTCGCTTCTGCGTCAGAGGATTGCGCTGAAAATTTACGACTTTTACATCACTTCGCACGTGATGGGCGACGAGGCGGTGGCGATTCACGTCTACGACAAATGGTTCGCCAACGGTAAGGTGAAGATGCTCAGTGATATAGATCTTATGAATGCCGGCATTTTCGCTGATTTCAACCGCAATTCCCTTCTGGGCTGCACGGCTCCGCGCCTTTCCCTGCAGAATATGGGCGGCGGGCTCGAGGAGGCTCCGGCAGAGGGCCGGATTTCCGTGCTCTTTTTCTATGATACAAGCTGCACGAAATGCAAGGTGGAGACCATTCTGATGAAGCAGGTTCTGCAGTCGGGCAAACACTCCTTCGATTTCTTCGCCATTTATACCGGGACTTCCCGTTCGGAATGGGAATCTTTCGTCGATAAGAATTATTCCTTTGATACTCCGGGAGTTACCGTACATCATCTCTGGGATCCGGAGATAAGCAGTGATTTTCAGCGTCTTTACGGTGTGCTTCAGACTCCGCGCATCTTTATGGTGGCTCCCGACGGGGAGATCATAGGCCGCGGTCTGGATACCGAGGCGACCATAAAGCTTCTTCCGTATGCCACTGCGCTTCAGGAACTTTACGACCGCTGTCCGGTAGGGGAGAAGCTCCCTGATGTCAGTGTTTCCGCCCGGCTTCTGACGGGAAAGAAATCTTTATCCCGTGTCTGGTCCCTGCGCAAATTCAAGGGCTCTCCTGGCTATGTCCTTTTCTACAGCCGCACCTGCACCAGATGTCAGGCTCAATTGGCGAAAGTCGATTCAGTATTGGCCGGAGGCCGCAAAACGAAGATTCTGCTGGTGGATATGGACCGCCTGCAGCGCGACTTCCCCGAGATGGCGCAGGACTGCCTCGACAGGTTCGATCTCACCGTCTTCCCGAAAATCATCCGCGTAGACCGCCGCGGCCGCGTCCTCTCCCGCTCGGACGAGTTCTGATTCTGTTTTCCGGCAATTTCCGGCAGGAATATTTTCTTCTTATGATGGGAATCACTATATTTGTCAGTGTTCCAACATTTTATCCATCGTGAAGCGCAAGAAGAAAACCCCGACATATGTCGATCCTGAGTACCTGAAGAAGCAGCAGGCCTCTCTGCGGCACACGCACAGACAGGTCATCTATCTGAATGACAGGGAATTGGCTGCAATTGACGAATACTGCAAGCAGTTCAAGGTCAAGCACAAGTCCGCAATGTTCCGTCAGGCCATAATGGAAAGGGTGCTCGCCGTGCTCGACGAGAACCATCCTACACTGTTCTAAGGATTTGCCTTACCCTGGAAATATTTAGAGTCCTATACTGCCGACAGGGAAACCTGCCGGCTTTCTTTAATCTTCATCATCAAACGAAAAGTCAGGAAGGGTGATTTCATCATCGTCATCATCCTCGTCCTCGACACTGAAATTGGCCGGGGAGGCCGAGCTCAGCATATTGGCGTCGAACTCTCCCCAGAGAGCATCCATTTCACGACGGTCTTTTTTCGTCGGACGTCCGGTGCCGCGGTCCCGCTTTATGAAGAAGGTCTCGTGCGGAGCGTGCATCTTGTCCAGCTCGCTCTGCGGGGTCAGATTCTCGGCGAAATTCGGAACGAGCTGCGCTCCCATCCTCTGCTCCGCGAGCTGCAACACCTTGTAGCTGAGTAGCGCCGGGCCTTTGCGCACTGAAATCACGTCACCTATTTTCACCATCTTGTGGGCCTTGGCTGAATTGCCGTTCAGCTGGACCTTGTTGCCGTTGCAGGCTTCAGTAGCCTCGCTCCGTGTCTTGTACAGGCGTATCGCCCATACGAATTTGTCAAGTCTTGTCGAGTCTGCCATAATCCTTTCAGGTTTTCTCAGCCGAAAGATAAGCATTATTTCTGACAGAGCAGGTTTTCATCGAGAAAAAAAGGGAGTTCGTCGATTTGAGTTGGGAAGGCTGAACAGATGGAATATTTTCGCATCCGGTTTAAAAAGACAATATCATCAAGTATGCGACACAGAATATTCCTTATCGGTCTTGCGGCCACGGCGATGACGCTGAGTTCCGCCGCGGCGCAGACCCAGATCCAGAGCGGAAGCCAGAACCGGGCCGACGCCCAGACCTCTGAAGCCGTGACGACTACGGCTGAAACCCAAACCAGAAAATGGACGCTGCAGGAGTGCATCGACTATGCCATCGAGAACAACATCTCCCTTCAGCAGAGCCGCAACACCCAGCTTTCCGGCCTTGAGGACACCTACCAGGCCAAGGCTGCGATGTTCCCGTCCCTCAGCGCATCCGCCAGCGAAGGGTTCACGAACAGACCCTTCACCGAGAGCGGAAGCAGCACTGTAATCGGATCCGACGTTTACAGCACATCTAAAAATTCCAGCCTTTCAGGCAATTACAATCTCAGCGCCCAGATGACGCTCTTCAGCGGCGGAAGCCTGCGTACATCCCTCAAACAGAGCCGTCTGCAGAACTCCGTCGATTCGCTTTCAGTTCTCGAGAGCACGAACGACATCGTGATTTCCATCATCAAGGCCTATATGCAGTGCCTCTATGCTGAGGAAGCCGTAAAGGTCGGCGAGAGCACGGCCGAGGCCTCCAGAATCCAGAGAGACCGCGCCATAGAGCTCAAGAATGCCGGCCAGCTCAGCAAAGTCGACGTCGCGCAGCTCGAAAGCCAGTACGCCTCCGACCGCTATCAGGTCACATCCGCCAAGACTTCCCTTGACAGCTACAAGCTGCAGCTCAAACAGCTCCTCGAATTGGGCGTAAACGACGAGATGATATTGGACGAGCCGTCTGACGGCGAGGCCGAGATACTCCGGCTCCTCCCTTCGAAGGCGGATGTCTGCGCGAACGCTCTCGCTTCGATGCCGGAAATCGAGAAGGCTGATCTGAACGTGACAGCCGCGGAGCTCGCGGTGAAGAAGGCAAAGTCCTCATACTCACCGACATTGTCCGCTTCGGCAGGTCTCGGAACTTCTAACATCAGCGGCGTGAGCTCATCCTTCGGCACTCAGCTCGGGCACAACTTCAACGAGTCGCTCGGCCTGAACCTCTCGATTCCGATCTTCCAGGGGCGCCGCACGAAAACCTCTGTAAACAAGGCGATTATCGAAGTCGACAACTCCCGTCTTCAGCAGCTGAGCACAGAGAAGGCTCTGCTCAAGGAAGTCGAGGACGTCTATCTCGAAGCGGTTTCCGCGCAGTCGAAGTACATCTCCGCGAAGGAGCAGGAGAGCTACGCGCAGCAGAGCTACGAGCTCACGCTCGAGCAGTTCAACATCGGTATGAAGAATACCGTCGAGCTCATCACTGCGCAGAATACGCTTCTGGAGGCCCGCGTGTCGCTGCTACAGTCGAAGTACACCGCGCTTATGAACAATACCATTCTGGAAGTTTACCAAGGAAATATAAATATACAATAATATGAAAAAGAAGACTTTATGGATCATCATCGGCGTGCTTGCCGCCGCCGCGATACTTTACCTGGCAGTGCGCCCGACCGGCAAATCCAGCGTGACGCTTGAGACAGCCAAGGCAGAGAGAATCAGCATCACGAACTCCGTGACCGCTACCGGAACCGTCGAGCCTGTGACCAAGGTCGAGGTCGGTACCCAGGTTTCCGGCATCATCGACAAGCTCTACGCGGACTACAACGACGAGGTCAAGGCCGGTCAGGTCATCGCCGTAATGGACAAGATCAACCTCGAGGCGGAGCTCACATCCTCCCAGGCGCAGCTCGATGCGGCGAAGACCGAATACGAGTACCGCGAGAAGGAATACAACAGGACCAAAACCCTGCACGACAAGGAGTTGGTAAGCGATTCCGACTACGATTCAGCTTACTATCAGTACGCTACCGCGAAGAACGCGTACAGCCAGGCGCAGGCATCCTACGTCAAGGTTAAGCGCAACCTGAGCTACGCGACCATCACTTCTCCTATCGACGGAGTGGTCATCAGCCGCGCCGTGGAGGAAGGCCAGACGGTAGCCGCCGGTTTCGAGACCCCTACGCTCTTTACCATCGCGAAGAATCTTACTGATATGCAGGTGGTTGCAGACGTTGACGAGGCCGACATCGGCCAGGTCGAGGAAGGCCGGAACGTAACATTCACCGTAGACGCATATCCTGACGATGTTTTCAACGGAACCGTCGAGCAGGTCCGCCTCGAGGCGACAACCACTTCAAACGTAGTGACTTACGAAGTCGTCATCAGCGCTCCGAATCCGGATCTAAAACTTAAGCCGGGCCTTACGGCCAATGTCACAATCTACACTCTGGAAGAGGACAACGTGCTCGCAGTTCCTACAAAGGCCCTGAGATTCAATCCGGACGCAGAGCTCCTGAGCCAGATCGGCATCAGCATCGAGGGCAGCGCGCAGCCTGCCGAGGGCGCGAAGACAGTGTGGGTGAAGAGCGGCAACACTATTTCTCCTAAGGCCGTAACGGCAGGTTATACCAGCGGAGACAAGACGGGTATTTTCTCCGGACTCACTGACGGTGAGGAAGTCGTGACAGGATTGTCTGCGGCTCAGGCTGCGAAGAAGGCGGAAACCACTGAAAGAAGTCCGTTCGCTCCGGGTCCCGGCCCAAGATAACAGCAGATTATGAAAGAGGTCATCAAACTCGATAACATACGCCGCGATTTCATCGTGGGAGACGAGACTGTCCACGCGCTGCGCGGCGTATCGTTCACCATCAGCGAAGGTGAATTCGTAACCATCGTAGGTACTTCAGGATCAGGTAAATCCACGCTTCTGAACATTCTCGGCTGCCTGGATACACCGACCTCCGGCGAGTACTATCTGGATGGAGTTTCGGTGAGGACAATGGACAAGAACGACAGGGCCACCCTGCGTAACCGCAAGATCGGCTTCGTGTTCCAGAACTATAATCTTCTGGCCAAGACTACGGCCGTGGAAAATGTGGAACTGCCGCTGATGTATAATCCAAAGTACTCGAAGAAAGAACGTTACGACAGATCCGTGGAGGCCTTGAAGGCCGTGGGTCTGGGCGACAGACTTGAACACAAGAGCAATCAGATGTCAGGAGGCCAGATGCAGAGAGTGGCCATCGCGCGAGCTCTCGTCAACGACCCCGCCGTGATATTGGCCGATGAGGCCACGGGAAACTTGGACACGCGCACGAGCTTCGAGGTTCTGGTGCTCTTCCAGCAGCTGCACTCTGAGGGACGAACGATCATTTTCGTGACGCACAACCCTGAGATCGTGAATTACAGCACGCGGACCATCACGCTGCGCGACGGTCACGTCACGAGCGACGTTTACAATGACCACGTACTCGATGCTGCCGAGGCGCTTGCGAAACTGCCGGTGGAGAACGATTAAAACAGTAGAAAAGAATGAATTTTGGAAATTTATTTAGAATAGCACTCAAGGCTCTGGGAAACAATAAGTTCCGCGGCTTTCTGACGATGCTCGGAATCATCATCGGCGTGGGCTCCGTCATCACGATGCTCGCCATCGGTCAGGGCTCCAAGAAGAGCATCCAGGCCGAGATCAGCGAGATGGGCTCGAATATGATTATGATTCATCCGGGCGAGGACAAGATGGGCGGCGTACGCCTGAGCGCGGACGATATGCAGACTCTGAAGGTGAAGGATTTCGAGGACATCCGTTCGAAATGCAGTTATGTCTCTCTGATTTCCCCTTCGGTAAACTCTTCTGCACAGGCGATTTACGGCGCGAACAACACCTCCGCTTCCATCTACGGAGTGAACCAGGATTACCTGGACATCAGAGGTTACAAGGTTGAGGACGGCGATATTTTCACCGAGCAGGACATAAAGACCGCCGCCAAGGTCTGTCTGGTGGGCAAGACCATTGTGGATGAGCTATTTACTAACGGGGAAAATCCTGTGGGAAAGGTTATCCGCTTCGGAAGCATTCCTTTCCGCATCATAGGTGTTCTGGAGAGCAAGGGTTACAACAGTATGGGTATGGACCAGGATAATCTGATCATAACTCCTTATACCACAGTTATGAAGCGTATCCTTGCGGTGACTTATCTTCAGGAAATCGTCTGCTCGGCTCTGAGCGAGGATTATACTGACCAGGCCATCGACGAGATCTCCGAGGTGCTGCGTGAGAACCACAGACTCAAGGAGGCCGATGAGGACGATTTCAGTATCCGTTCGCAGCAGGAGCTTTCCTCGATGATGACGAGCACCAGCGATATGATGTCCACACTTCTCGCCGCAGTCGCCGGAATCTCGCTTCTGGTCGGCGGCATCGGAATTATGAACATTATGTATGTGTCTGTAACTGAGCGCACCAAGGAGATCGGTCTGAGAATGAGTATCGGTGCGAAGGGACGTGATATCCTGGCGCAGTTCCTGATAGAGGCGACGCTGATAAGCATCACGGGCGGTCTGCTCGGAGTGGTGCTGGGCATCGGGGCCTCATACATAGTGAAGGTAGTGCTGTCGTATCCTATTGTGATTCAGGCCTGGACCATAATCCTGTCCTTCCTGGTCTGCACCGTCATAGGTATCTTCTTCGGCTGGTACCCGGCCCGCAAGGCCTCGAACCTCGACCCGATCGAAGCTATTCGCTACGAATAATATTAATCGATAATCTGCTCCGGCAAGGCTCTGAACCAGCAATCCATTTTCTCGGCCGCTTCGCGTCCAATGCTGTCAGAGCCTTGTCGGGGCATTCATTTATTTTTCGATTATGATTGAAAAAATGCCGTTAATTTCTGCCGCAGGATATTACAGCAGCGGCTCGTCGCGCTGGAGGATGAGGCCGGTGTAACTGTCCTTTTCCTCGAGGTGTTCGATGAAGGTCTCGATGATGACCGTGCCGCTTCTTCTCGGAACGAGGAAGAAATCATCCACTTCTGCAGGGACCAGGACAGTCTCGCCGATATGCAGGATGCAGCGGGAGACGGACGTGTCGTCGGCCGGGGCGGGATTGGACGCGGAGCGGCCGGACGAGTCCTTCTGCTCGCGGAACTGGAGCTCGGCTTCGCCTTCAATGCAGCTGTAGATGATGAAACTGTCGGAGTTTCCGGAGAGGATGTGCACGCCGCTTCGAAGGTCTATCCTGTTCACTGTGAACTCCCTGCAGCTGTCAAGCGGAGTGACGCTCGGCGAAGACGCTTTCTGCGAAGCTCTGCTCTCAGGCTTTGAATATGCCTTGAAATCGATAAAATCGAGGGCTTCGGTGAGGTCCAGCGACGTGTCGAATTCCACCTCGTCGATTTCGCGTCCCCAGTTGCACAGGCAGAAGTCAAGAGGCGAGGACTGGGAAATTTCCAGCATCACGACGTTCTCGGCGCAATGCACGGACCCCGGCTTTATGAGGAAATGGTCACCCTTTTTCGGGTGAATGACATTCAGAAGTCTGTCCGCGCTCCCGTCCTGACAGGCGTCATAGAACTCCGCAGAGTCGGTGTCGGACTTGAATCCCAGGCAGATACGGGAATTTTCATTGGCCTCGAGGATATACCAGAACTTGGTCTTGCCGAGATGGTCGTAGCGTTCCTGGGCCGTGATGTCGTCGGGATGGACCATAAGCGGGGTGCGCTGTCTGGCATCGATGAGTCTGACGCAGAGCGGGAACTGTCTGCCGAAGAAGTCGAAAATGTTCTCACCCACTATGCGGTCCACATACATATCCATCAGCTCGCCGATGGTATTGCCTGCAAGCCAGCCTTCCAGCACCTGCGAGTCGCGATATCCGAGGTCTGCGAGTTCAAGACTTTCAGCTACTGCGGTATCCCTGGGCAATGGTTTTTCGTTTCCCTCCAGATCGCTGATTATGAAGTTCTTGCTGAATCTGGTCTCGAGATGCTTGCCGCCCCAGACGAAGGTCTCCGCGATGGGAAGGAATTTCAGGGGATAAAGTTTTTTCTCTTCTTCTGCCATAGTAATCTCTGCGTTAGTGGCACAAAAGTAAGAAAAAATCCTTATCTTCGTAGAAATGATTTCTTGCTATGAAGGGAGTATATGTTTTTCTTGCTGACGGCTTCGAGGATATCGAGGCCCTCGCTACCGTGGACGTCCTCCGCAGGGGCGGCGTCGATGTGAAGACGGTGTCCATCGCCGAAGAACCTTTTGTAAATTCTTCCCACAGGGTTTCCGTGGGCGCGGATATGACTTATGACGACCTTCTGGAAGATGCCGGAAACGGACGTCCTGACGAGAAGGACTTCTTTATTTTCCCGGGCGGTATGCCGGGCAGTAAGAATCTCGCCGGATGCAAGCCTCTGATCTCTCTTATGAGAGAGCATTATGAACTGGGTGGCAGCGTGGCCGCCATCTGCGCAGCTCCGGGCCTGGTACTGAGCCAGTTGGGAGAAGTGCTCCAGGGACACGAGATGACCTGTTTCGATGGTTTCGAGAAGTCTCTCATAGAGAATGGAGCACGTTTCGTGGCCCGTCCTGCAGTCCACTCAGGCAGAATCGTGACCGGCCGTTCTTCCGGCCACACCATCGCCTTCGCGATGGAAATCCTCCGCACCATCAAGGGCGATGACGCCATTCCTGATGTCGAATACGGAATGATGCTGGATAACGAGCGAAAAACAAAACTTTGACCGGCCCTCTTCTTATATCGTCAGCTCCGGCCAGGAGCCGTCGCGGGCGAAGGAGGTCCAGGCGGTGAGGAGTCCGGCGCTGATGCGGTCGTATTCACTGCGGGTCATACCCTGGAGCATACGGGCATCCTTCCAGTCGTCGTAATCGCCGAGAATGAACGGCAGTTCTATGCAGTGGCAGGCACCCATTACGCTGCCCGGAGGACACCAGTGGATGATATGTGAGCGTGCCTGAACTCCGAGGCCGTTCAGGCGTGATACATAGGTGTTCATTCCGTCCATAAATATCTTGTGAGTCAATAACCTGACCACAGGCGAACTGACCATCCGTTCGAAAGAAGGCCAGCGGGAGAACAGTTTGTCGAAAGGCGGGAGGGCGTAAGGCGATGCATCCTGCGCCGCGCAGGTGGCGAAAATCTGTAGCCCGCGGCAGGAAGAAGGACATAGCATATTGTCCTCAAGCACAGGCATAAAGGTCAATGAACTGCGCATATGCTGAACCTTCTCCTGAGCCGAAAGAATCTCAGACATAGAAGCCTCGGAAACACTCTTCCCGAGAGCCTTGAGGAAAGCCTCGCGAACCTTTTCGGCCTCGGAAGGCGTAATCGTTATCCCCAGCGGAGCGCTCTGCAGAATGGCCCGGCGGAAAAGCGGAGCGCCCGCAGAATTATCACAATCGTCGGAACCCGTCAGCGCCGCATACCCAGTGTACTCCGCATCAGAGGAAGTCGCTATCAATGAGGCAGCTGCGTGCGCGCCGGCCGACTGGCTGAAAAGCGTGACATTGGCGGGATCCCCGCCGAAAAAGCGGATATTGCGTCTCACCCAGCCGAGCGCACAATGCAAATCCTTGAGACCAAGGTTTCTATTGGCCGCTTGCGGCCAATATAGCCACCCCTCTGCGCCGAGCCGGTAGGAGACTTTGACGACGACGACACCCCCTGTGTGCACGAGCCTTTCGGCACCGTAGCGCGGGTCTTCGCTGCCGCCGGAGAGAAACGAACCGCCGTGGATCCAGAGCATTACGGGATGCGCAACGCTCTCGTCTTCAGGAGTATAGATGGACAGACAAAGCTCGCCTTCGGCGATTCTCAGACCCTTGATCTTGCCGAGCAGGGAGTCCAGGCGGGAGGAAACCTGCGGGCAGAGCGTGCCGTAGTCAAGCGCCTGAATCTCGCGGTCCGGGTCAGGGATGTCGGCTGCGACGGGCGGAGCGAAACGCTCGTAGCGCGCATAGACGAGACCTCTGAATATCCTGACGCCGCCTTCACTGCGGCCCAGGACTTTTCCGAAAGGAGTATGTATTTGTGTGAAATTCATTTTTGTTGCGTTCGATAGATCGCAAAGTTACTCTATATTTCAAAATTATTGCTAACTTTGCGCGGTTTTGGCTGGATGTGGAAAAATTATCTCTGGCCGCAAAATCTTCCACTACGGGGTATTAGCTCAGTTGGTAGAGCGTTAGGTTCGCAATCTAAAGGTCAGGGGTTCGATCCCCCTATGCTCCACAGAACGAACAATTTACACAAATTTTATGTCAGAAATATCACAATTCCAGAAGGCACGCGCTTCCTACCAGCCGAAGCTCCCGCTCTCTCTTAAGGGTGGCGTAAAGGCAGTGGAAGGCAAGCCGACCGAGTCAGTAGGAGACCAGGCAGAAATCAAGGCTCTTTTCCCTAACACATACGGTATGCCTGTCGTTACTTTCGAGGCTGCCGAGTGCTGCGGCTGTTGCGCAAAGGCGGAGCCTTTCAATGTAGGCGTCATTCTTTCCGGCGGTCAGGCTCCTGGCGGACACAATGTAATTTCCGGTATCTACGACGGTATCAAGGCCCTGAATCCTGAGAACAAGCTTTACGGCTTCCTTATGGGTCCCGGCGGACTCGTGGACCACAAATATATGGAGATTACTTCCGAGATTATGGACGCATACCGCAATACCGGCGGTTTCGACATCATCGGTTCCGGCCGTACCAAGCTTGAGGAAGTGGATCAGTTCGAGAAGGGTATCGTGATCCTTCGCGAGCTCGGCATCAAGGCCCTCGTAATCATCGGCGGAGACGACTCGAACACTAATGCCTGCGTTCTCGCAGAGTATTATGCAGCAAAGAATTACGGTGTTCAGGTAATCGGCTGTCCTAAGACCATCGACGGCGACCTTAAGAACGACCAGATCGAGACATCCTTCGGTTTCGACACCGCTACCAAGACATATTCCGAGCTTATCGGCAATATCGAGCGCGACTGCAATTCCGCACGCAAGTACTGGCATTTCATCAAACTGATGGGCCGCAGCGCTTCCCACATCGCTCTCGAGTGCGCTCTTCAGACCCAGCCTAACGTCTGCCTCGTTTCCGAGGAAGTGGAGGCCAAGGAGAAGAGTCTCAATGATATAGTAGATTACATCGCTAACATCGTGGCCGCACGCGCAGCCCAGGGCAACAACTTCGGTACAGTCCTCATCCCTGAGGGTCTCATCGAGTTCATTCCTGCCATCAAGAAGCTCATCGCCGAGCTGAACGACGTCCTCGCTACCGACGAGGCTAAGGCAGTGGCCCGCGAAAATCAGATTGAGTACGTAAAGAAGCACCTCAGCGCAGCCAATCTCGCTACATTCAGCAGCCTGCCTGCAGATGTAGCCAGCCAGCTCGCCCTCGACCGCGATCCTCACGGCAACGTTCAGGTGTCCCTGATCGAGACCGAGAAGCTTCTCTCGCATATGGTGGGCGCAAAGCTCGCCGAGATGAAGAAGGAAGGCAAGTACTGCGGCAAGTTCGCAGCTCAGCACCACTTCTTCGGCTATGAGGGCCGGTGCGCCGCACCGTCCAATTTCGACGCTGATTATTGCTACTCACTGGGTTACAATGCTTCCCGTCTGATTCTTTCCGGCAAGACCGGTTATATGTCCATCATCCGCAACACTACTGCTCCTGCTTCCGAGTGGGTTGCAGGCGGTGTGCCTATCACTATGATGATGAACCTCGAGAAGAGGGCGGGCAAGATGAAGCCGGTTATCCGCAAGGCACTTGTGGAGCTTGACGGCAAGCCTTTCAAGTTCTTCGCCGCTCATCGTGATGAGTGGGCTTTGAACACTTCCTATGTTTATCCGGGTGCGATCCAGTACTGGGGACCTTCTGAGGTCTGCGACCAGACTACCCGCACACTCGCTCTGGAACAGAGCAAATAGAAAATTACCGCATTTCATTTAGTAATTGGGTTAATAAAATTTAATGTGGAACGGGATGAGTTGTGAAATTCGTCCCGTTATTTTTTATCTACGATTAAGTGCTTTTGCGGTCGCACCGGCAGGCTCTGAGACCGCATTGGACGGCGGAGCCGGCCGAAGGAAATAATTGCGGGCTCAGAGCTTGACCGGGGCGCCGCAGTACTAGAACGGATATCCGACGCCGAAATGCAAGGCGAAGCCGTCGCGGGAGAGCCAGCGGGAAGGGGAGAGCCAGGCAGGGGTGTAGGAGCCGTCGGATGCAGGGGCGGCGGGATCGTGGAGCTTGAAGCCCATATCCACGCGCAGAACTATGAAACTCAGATCGACGCGCGTACCGAGACCCCAGTCCACGGCGATACTCTCAGAGAGCTTTCCGAAACCCTCGTGACTGTTCCAGACATTGCCCGCATCCACGAAAAGAGCGCCCGCAAGCTTCCAGACGATAGGGAAACGGTACTCGATATTAGCCTCGAACTTCACATCGCCCGTCTGGCTCGGAATACTGAAAGTCTCGTCCATAGGAGAGATGCCCGGACCCAGGGAACGGGCCTGCCACCCGCGCATACTGTTCGCGCCTCCGCAATAGAACTGCTTTTCGAACGGCAGCACTGTAGAATTCCCGTAAGCCACACCGGCACCCGCCACAAGGCGCGTGGCAAGCCCGTACGAAAGATTGTCTCCCCAGCGCCAGGTCTTGCCCAGATTCAGTTCCCCTCGGATATACTGCGAGAAAGGCACATTGAAAATCAGACCGGTACCGTTCTCGTCAGTAGGCATAAGAGATTTGAAAAGACTTATGAAATTACCCGCCACATCCACCGAAAGACGCACATAATGGAAAGGCTTGCTGTTCGAGGAACTCTCCGCCACGGAACTGTAATAGATGGTCCCGCCGCTTCCGGAATCGAAATGGTCCTGATAGGAATAGCGCATTATCGGATTCCTGTTCATCGTGGTTTTGAACTCCTCGGTGATGTTGTAGAGCCGCACCATATTGAACTGCAGCGGATAGAACTGATACGAAATGCGCTTGCCGGTGATGGTTCCGCTATAACCGAGCGAAGTCGAAATGATGCTTCGGGTGTATTCAGGACGGCCCTGATAATTGAACGATGCGTTCAGTTCCGTATTCGGAAGATTCACGTCACGGTCATTGTAAGGAATCCCGAGGAACTTCGGGAAAGTCAGGCCTACCGAGACGCCGAACTCGTTCGCGCGCGTGGACTGATCCAGCATAAACTGGAAATTGCCCATAAAACTCAGATTCAGCCACTCTCCGCCTCCGAAGATATTCTTGTGATAGACAGTGAGTTGTGGGGATATTCCCATAAGACCGTTCGAGTTTGTGGAAGCCTCGATATTTGCCTTGAATCCCTGCAGGGTGGACTGCTGGAGACGTATGTCGCAGCTGACCAGGTTCGTGTCAGTCTGCGAAGTCCCGATGGAAACACTGTTGAACATCCTCAGAGACGAGAGGCGTGAATAGGTCGTATTCACCTTTTCCTCATTGTAAAGGTCTCCCGGATGTATCAGATTCAGGTCCCGAAGCAGATTCTTCCGGATGAAAGTTCTGCTCGGATAGGAAATGGAAACCTTGTCAATGAAGAACTTGCGAAGGGGAACCGCCGTGGCGGCACTCTCGCTCCGCGAGTGTTCGTTCAGCTTCATATCCACAATCAGCGACCCCGGGACGCTCACGGTATCAGCTTCGAACGAATAATTGTTCTTGGTGAGACTGTAATATCCGAGCTTGCGGAAATGCGCGGCTCCGCGCTCAATCTCCTGCTCCATCACCGCTTCCGAAAGAAAATCCCCGCGGCGCACCAGAATATTGGCCGTGTCGGCCAGAAAATCTTCGGTGAAATCGGCCCTGGACGGCAGCGAGAAGCGGAGACTGTCGATGCGGATGCGCTTGCCCGGCGAGACGACGTAGCCGACTGAAACCTTGCCGCGGCGCACGCTGATGTCGCTGCTGACCTCCGAGCCGTAGTAACCGAGGTACTCCAGATGCCGCCCGATGCCTTCAATCGACGGCTGCACGAGTTCCGGATCGTAGATGACCTTGCGCAGGAACGCCGGGTGCTGCTTGATGTAGCTGCTGAAATCCGACGGCGTGAGGTCGCTGGCGCCCGTCAGCACCACCTTGCTCTCGCGCAGCAGGTACTCTCCTTCGCTGAGCTGGCGCGGGCCGGCACAGCCGGCCAATACCATAGTGATGGCAGCAAGAGTGAGTATGTGACGACGTCTGTGCATAAACATACAAATTTAAGGATTATAAATCATTAACGAAACTTAAATTCCTACATATTTCTTAAATCAAAAATCATAGTGCGTATATCTTTCTTAAATCGTTTCTTAATATTAAATTTGCATTCTATTAGAATGGACATCATAGATGGAAAACATATCAAATAACGAAATTAAGAATGTCAAAGCCCTGAATAACAAGAAATTCAGGGACGAAACCGGACTTTTCACCGTGGCGGGGGATAAGATGGTGGCGGAGGCCCTGAACTCGGATTTCGAGGTCGTGAAGGTCTACAGAATGGAGGAGATAGGGGAGAGCGCGATGGAAAGGATGTCGGGACTCAGCTCACCGCCTCCCGTATTGGCCGTAGTACGACAGAAGACCGAAAGACCGCTGGAAGTACGTAACGGCCTCTATATCATACTCGACGGCATTCGCGACCCCGGGAATCTGGGTACGATTCTGCGCCTTGCAGACTGGTTCGGCGTGACCGCCGTGCTCGCGGGAGGGGAGAGCGTCGAACTTTACAATCCCAAGGTCGTGCAGTCCACGATGGGCGCGGTTTTCCGCGTGGAGTACCATATCGGCGACAGCTCGGACTTCGCGCAGCGGATTCTGGATGCCGGCGGGCGTGTCTATGGAACCACGCTCGACGGGGAGAATATTTACTCTCGGGAACTGAAGACCGGGGCAGACTGTCCCGTGGCGATTGCCATCGGCAACGAGTCTAACGGCATCGGCCCGCAGCTGCTCAAACACCTCAGTGACAGGCTTTTCATTCCGCCTTATCCGCCGCAGGGAAGCGGCTGCGAGTCCCTGAACGCCGCCACCGCGACGGCCATAACCCTGGCAGAATTCCGCCGCAGAATCCAATAGACCCCACAATATGATAATATACCAACTTCTTCCGCGCCTGCTCGGCAAAGGCAAGTTCTCCGAGATGGACAGCGTATTTTTCGATTATCTGAAGAGCTTGAGCGTCACACATTTATGGCTGACCGGAATCCCGCGTCACGCAACCGGTGAATCCTTCGTCAAGGGCGATCCGGGCTGCCCGTATTCTGTCTGTGACTATTACGACACCAATCCTTACCTCGCCGACGAGCCTGAAAACAGGCTCGAGGAATTCAAGGCCGCAGTGGCCCGCGCCCACGAAAACGGTCTGAAGGTCATAATGGATTTCATCCCTAACCACGTGGCAGTGAATTACTCTGACTCCCACGGCGGCATCCCGGTCTTCGACCATTGCGACTACGACTGGACAGACACCCGCAAAATCAATTACGGGGCTGAGGGAACCTGGCAGAAAATGCTGGATATCATTCTGTTCTGGGCTTCTGCGGGCGTGGACGGCTTCCGCTGCGATATGGTGGAACTGGTCAGCCCGGACTTCTTCCATTGGATGATAAGGAAGGCTAAAGATGAGTATAACGACCTTATTTTCATTGGTGAAGCCTATGAAAAGGGCAATTACCGCAGGTACATAGAGGAAGCCGGATTCGACTATCTCTACGACAAATCAGGAATGTATGATATACTGCGAAAACTCTGCGCCGGTAACGGCACGGCCCGTGAACTGACCTGGAACTGGCAGGCCCTGAGCGACTTGCAGCCAAGGATGCTGAATTTTCTGGAGAATCACGATGAACAGAGGCTCGCTTCGCCCGCCTTTGCGGGATCAGCCCGGAAGGGGATGGCGGCATTGGCCGTTTCGGCCCTTTTCAACAGCACTCCGTTTATGCTCTACTTCGGGCAGGAGGCCGGCGAGGCGGCGCGCGAGAGCGGGAACTGCCGCACGAGCATCTTCGATTGGGCGAAGCCCGCTACGATAGGAAGGCTCTCCGAAGGTCTCTACGCCGTGCGCCGCGGCGAGAAGTCTGATGTCGGGCGGGCGCTGCTGCCCGCTGAGCGTGAGACACTTGCGCGCTACCGCGCAGTT
>CAVCSJ010000001.1:0-51054 GCA_963604895.1 bacterium | reverse complement strand
AGGAGGCCATCGACGACTATAACGGCACCATCACCGAAACCATTCAGAAGGCGATCGACGGCGTGGATACAAAAATCCAAGCTCTCGACGGACGCGTCACATCACTTGAAGCTGATATCAAAAAGCTTGAAGACCGTGTGGCCGCTCTTGAGGATGCGATTAAAAACATCACGTCCATCGCATATATTCCCAAGTATACCGACGGCATCGAGCGCGTCTTTTATACTCTGTATGACTTTGACATCTCAAAAGCGGTTCTTAATCCCATTGTACTCCGTTTCGATGTCTATCCAGCAGCCAGTGCACAAGCCATAGTGACTGCCTGCGATGAAGCTGCAAAAGACGAGACCGCCTCATCTCCGCTCACCGCCAGGGCAGTCTATACTCTTACCAAGTCGGCCGAAGCAGGTGATTTCGTCAATCTGGACATCACGGAAGTCTCTGCAAAAGACGGGATTCTCAGCATAAAAGTTTCCACTGAAGGGCTCGGAACAGATTTCATCTTCGGAAATCTTGAGGCCGCCCTTGTCCTCAAGGTCGCCTTCGGCAACAATACAATCCAGTCGGAATATATTCCGCTTGTCCCGAAAAGTGATGACAATTATTTCACAAAACTGATCAATGAGAATGATAAAGACGGCGACGGAGTGCTCTCCGATGACGAAAAGGCGGCCATCACTGAACTGGATTTATCAGATATGGGACTTACTTCACTGGACCTCAGTAGCTTTACAGGCCTTACGCAATTGAATGTAGCCGGCAATCCGAATCTCACATCTCTCGACTTGACCAAGAATACCGAACTCAGAATAGTAGTCTGCACATCGCTCGACTGGCTTCGCAAGATAGACCTTGAATATGATGTTAATACAGATTTCTATGGGCCCGGCGAAACCGTTCCATTGCTTTCTTCTTCCGAAGTCCTGATAGACAAGGTGATATGGGAAAAGTCTACAAATCAGGGCACTTCTTCCGAGAATCCGATAGGGGTTTTGTATACATACGAAGAAGCCCAGACTGCCTGCCCGGATGGATGGCGTCTGCCGACTAAAAGTGAACTGGTTTCATTGAAAGAACATTCATCTTACGGAATTTCAGATGCGGGTGCGTGTGGGCGATTTTTTTCAGGCTCAAGGAAATTCACAAAGAATGCTTCCCCATTCGCTTTTTTGCCGATATCGGCAACTGAAATTACGGCTGACAATGCTTCTGCCGGCTACTGGTCATCTACAAAAACTGCGGCGGGAGCGTATTATTATCTCAACGTAGTCAAGAAAGGCACATCCAGCACGAAACTCTACAAAGATTCCGCAGAGAAGTACTACGTCCGCTGCGTCAGGGCTTTCTCGGACTGATCTTCTATCTCAAAGTTCCTGAAGGCTTGGGCGGCGGCGAAAAGTCTCGTAGGCGTATTGGACGCGAAGCGGCCGGAGAAATGGATTACGCCTGTGAAACTTGTCGTCGCCGCTGCTCTTACGCCTCGATGACGAGGCCGTCGTAAGCGGGCTGGATGTTGTCGGGGAGGCGACCGCCGAAGGAGGCGCCGTAGCCGTTCGGGAGAGGGGCGTGGCAGAACTCCGTGTAGACGGGGAAAGTATGGGAGAGGTGCGTGAGCCAGGTGTGCTCCGCACCTATCTTTTTCGCCAGCGTCACCGCCTGCTCCAGACTGAAATGCGAATGATGAGGCTTATAGCTTACAGTGTTCAGAGTCAAGTGCTTGAGCCCGCGCAATTTGCAAAATTCCGACTCCGGAAGATAACTCATATCCGTGATGTACGCGATGTCCCCGAAGCGGAAGCCCAGCACCGGCATCTCCCCGTGCAGCCCGCGTATCGGCACGATCTCCACCCCGCCTTTCGCGAGATTCTCTTCCGTCGGCCGCTCCGCGTCCAATGGCTTCCCTGACCCCGACAGCACGAAACTTCCGTCCGGCTGGAGGTAGCCGTAACCCACATCGTGCTTCCATACCAGCTCCCCGCCGACATTCGGATAAACCACAAAAGGCTGATCGTCAATCAGATGGATATTCCATTCCGGCGAGCCGGGGTACTTGTGCTCGGCGAAGGCGTAGCCGTATTCGCATTTGAGGGTTTCCAGAACCTTCGGTTCGCAGTAGATTTCCGCCGGGCGGCGGTCAATATAGTTCAGAGCCCTGACATCATCCAGGCCTCCCGTATGGTCTTTATGATTGTGAGTCAATAGGATAGCATCCAGATGCCCCACTCCCGCCGCAATCATCTGCATACGGAAATCAGGCCCGGCATCCACCAGGATATTAAGCCCGCCATATTCGACCAGAGCGGCGGCCCTGTAACGCTTGTCGCGGGGATCTGTGCTGCGGCAGACAGCGCAGTTGCAACCTATAATCGGCACACCCTGAGAGGTTCCTGTGCCCAGAAAAGTCAATTTTACGTTCATTGCTCAAAAAATGCTCACAAAATTATGAAAATTATCGTAATTTTGACTTTCCATAACGCATCGTATGAAGTCATTGAGAACATTTTTCATATCTGCCGTCCTGGCCCTGCTCGCCTTCCAGAACCCTGCCGTGGCTCAGGAAAATATTGGCAGCTCTGCTGCCAATGCAGCACCTGACAGCCTTGTGCAGGATGCCGGAGCTGCCGACTGCCTTGCTCAGGCCCCTGAAGTTGCAGACACGCTCTCTGTCGCTCTGCACCCGAGGCTGCTGATGGATGCGGCGGAGTTCGAAGCGATGAAACAGAAGATTGCTGCCTCGCCTGATTCGCCACTGGGGATGATTCACACGCTGGTGATGGAGGGGGCCGACAGGATCATAAGAGAGCGGGAACCTCTGACATTCAAGCTTGACGAAAGCGGAAGAAGACTTCTGCAGGTATCGCGCAAAACATTGACACATATCTATTTCTGCGCTTACGCATATCGATATTCCGGGGACTTCCGCTACCTCGAGCAGGCCGACACCGACCTTCGCGCGGTATGCTCATTCACTTCCTGGAACCCTTCGCATTTCCTGGATGTCGCCGAGATGGCCACCGCTGTGGCGATAGGCTACGACTGGCTCTACGATGCCCTCAGCGACGAGACTAAAGAATTGGCCGTCAAGGCCATACAGAATCTGGCCTTCGCGCCGGCGAAGAATGCCGACTATGCGTGGTACCGCACGAACGAAAGCAATTGGAATCAGGTCTGCAATGCCGGACTGACGCTCGCCGCGCTCGCGATTCGGGAAAGCTGTCCGGAGGCCGCGCAGGCGGTGCTGGACGATGCTCTGCTTACGAATATGCCTGTGATGAACAGGATTTACGCTCCGGACGGAAACTACGCCGAGGGACCGGACTACTGGAGCTACGGCACTCTGTATGAAGTTCTTATGCTTTCTGCGATGGAGTCTGTCCTCGGGACTGACTCCGGGCTTTCGAACTGCCTCGGCTTCGACAGGACCGCCGATTACATTCTGCATAGCAGCGGAACCGCCGGGAAACTTTTCAATTATTCGGACAATATCGGGAACGAACAGCCTTTCTATCCGCTCTGGTATTTTGCCGACAAATTCGCCAGGCCTTCGCTGCTTTATGGGGAAATACAGAAACTTAGAAACGGAAAATATTGCGACACAGAGAATTACAGGCTCCTCCCTTTGCTGACTCTCTATGCCTCACGGCTGGATTCCGCGATGGTTTCCGAGCCTGAAAGCCTGATTTTCGCGGGCAAGGGCATCACGCCTGTCGTGATGACCCGTTCCGGCTGGGAAGATGACGCTATGTATCTGGGAATCAAGGGCGGAAGTCCTTCCACATCCCATTCTCACCTCGACGGAGGAAGCTTTGTTTTCGATGCCTATGGTGTCCGCTGGGCCGTCGACCTGGAAAGGCAGAGCTATCAGAGCGTCGAAAATCCTATTAAGAAACTTGGCGGGGATTTCTGGAACCTTGGTGACGGGTCGCTTCGCTGGGGACTCTTCCGGATGAACAACCGTCAGCACAATACATTGACCGTCAATGATAAGGATCACCGTTCCGCCGGCCGTGCAGAGCTGCTGAAGTCCTTCTGTGACGACAGCCGCAAGGGCGGAGTGTTCGACCTGACTTCGCTTTTCGGAGGAGATCTGGAAACTGCCGTCAGAACTGCAGCCATACGTTGGAATGCCTATCTGGAGGTCCGGGACAGCCTGAAGGCCCCTGCGGGACAGAAGGCTACGGTCCGCTGGTCTATGGTTACGAGGGCGGACGCGGAACTCTCCGAAGACGGTATACTGCTGAACAGCAACGGGATAACTATGAAATTGAGCGCCGATCAGAGCAGAGTCAAATATCATATCTGGTCCGGCAATCCTAAGGACTATAAATCCAGACTCAATGTCTGCGATGAGCCGAATCCCGGGGTAAGCATCGTGGGTTTCGAATTCACTCTTCAGCCGGGAGAAAGCCTTAATGTGGTGACGACTCTCAGACGGGTGGAAAGCGACAGGGAACTGGCGGACAGGATATTCGGATTGGCCGCAGGCCAGCTGAAGATGCTGGATGCTGCGGTTCCTTCTGACCGCGCTCCGCGCTACTACAGTGACAGCGAAGGACTTGTGACTTCGGACGTCGGCTGGTGGTGCAGCGGCTTCTTCCCTGGTTCGCTCTGGCTTGCGTACGAATACACTGGGGATGAGGCTCTTAAGGAGGCTGCGACGCGCAACAGCGAGAAGCTTGACCTGCTAGTCCGTCAGAAGACGGACCACGACATCGGCTTTCAGATGATGTGCAGTTACGGGCAGGCTTATCGTGTTACGGGAAGCCGCCGCTGGCTGGGCAGGCTGTTCGAGTCGGCGGAGAAGCTCTCGAAGCGCTTCAATCCTGCGGTCGGAGCCATAAAGAGCTGGGATTTCTTGCGAAAGGACTGGCAGTATCCGGTGATTATCGACAATATGATGAATCTGGAGCTGCTTACGCGCGCTTCGCAGCTGTTCCGCAATGACGCATTGCGCGATGTGGCGGTATCTCACGCGCGCACCACAGCCCGCAATGCCTTCCGTCCGGATTTCACTTCCTTCCATCTGGTGGACTACGATCCGGCCACGGGCGCAGTACGCTCCAGACAGACGGTTCAGGGTTATTCTGACGCCTCCGCCTGGGCCCGCGGGCAGGCCTGGGCATTCTATGGCTATAATATGATGTATAGGGAAACGGGGCTTGAGGAGTTCCTGGCGCAGGCCTGCGACATCGCGAGGATGCTGCTTTCACGCCTGCCTTCCGACGGGATTCCTTACTGGGATTTCGATAATCCGGCCATTCCTGCGGCTCTCAAGGATGCTTCGGCCGGCGCAATCATGGCTTCCGCGTTCGCGGAGCTTTCCGGCCTCTCAAAGGATCCTGTCCTTGCGAAATCCTGCCTGGAGATGGCCAGAACCCAGGTCCGCACCCTCTCCACCATCGAGTATCTCGCCGCTGCGGGCCAGAACGGCGGCTTCCTCCTGAAACACAGTGTGGGCAACCTCCCGGAAAAGTCCGAAGTGGATGTCGCCCTCACCTATGCGGATTATTATTATCTGGAAGCTGTTTCGAGGCTTGCCGAAGCGCAGCGGCAGAAGGATTAAATCGGACGTGAAACAAGAGAATAAAAAATTGGCTGGAACGCTTTCGCGGTCCAGCCAATAAGTTATTATAAGTAAATGCTTTACTCGGCAGCGACAACCTCGAACTTGAGGTCAGCGTAAACGCCCTTGTAGCACTTAACCTTAGCATCGTAAACACCTGCCTCCTTGACTTCCTCGGAAACAATCTCGATGTTCTTCTTCTCCACCTCGAAACCTGCGGCTACGAGAGCCTCAGCGATCTGAGCGGTAGTAACGGAACCGTAAATCTTACCGGACTCGTTAACCTTGCAGGCGATCTTCACGAGACTTGCGGAGATCTTAGCTGCATAAGCCTGAGCCTCAGCAACATTCTTGGCCTCTTTGTGAGCCCTCTGACGGATAGTCTCCTCGTGCTGCTTGATGGCGGAAGCTGTACCGATGACAGCATAGCCCTGAGGTACGAGGTAATTGAGAGCATAACCAGTCTTAACTTCTACGATTTCACCGGCCTCGCCGAGATTCGCAACATCTTTCTTCAATATGATCTTCATAACTCTCAATTATTTAAGGAGGTCAGTAACATATGGGAGAAGAGCAATGGAGCGTGCGCGCTTCACTGCCTGAGCGACTTTGCGCTGGAACTTGAGAGAAGTACCGGTGATGCGGCGAGGGAGAATCTTACCCTGCTCGTTCAGGAACTTCTTAAGGAACTCAGGATCCTTGTAGTCGATATACTTGATACCTGCCTTCTTGAAACGGCAGTACTTCTTCTTGCGAACCTCAACTGTAGGAGGGTTCAGATAACGGATACCGTTGTTACGTTCAGTAGTCTGTGCCATAATGATTCCTCCTTATTCTTCAGCTGGTTTAACATCTTCAGCCTCAACAGCTTTCTCCTCCTCTACAGGAGCAGCGGCAGCCTTGGACTTGTTGTTTCTTCTTCTCTCTGCGTAAGCTACAGCGTGCTTGTCGAGAGCGACAGTGATGAAACGGATGACCCTTTCGTCACGACGATACTGGGTCTCGAGAGTAGCTACGAATTCAGGCTCGGCCTTGAACTCGATCAGGTAGTAGAATCCTGATGTCTTGTGCTGGATAGGGTAAGCGAGCTGCTTGAGTCCCCAATCCTCTTCATACACGACCTCACCGCCGTTGGCTTTGATGAGCTCAGTGTACTTGGCAACCGCTTCCTTCATCTGAGCATCAGACAAAACGGGAGTTGCAATGAAAACGGTTTCGTACTGTTTTACCATCTTAGTGATTGATAATTAATAAATTAAAATTAGCCCCTTGTGAGAACATCTCACAAAGGGCTGCAAATATAGGAATTATTTTCAGATTCCGCAAGTTTTATTCAAGCCAATTACTTGACTTCAGGGCGCATAACGGCCTCGAGAGTATATCCGTTGAGAAGAGCGGAAGCGGCTGCCTTGATCTGGTCAGGGGTCAGAGCGTTCACCGCGGCCTCCCATTCGGCGTCATAGTTCTCGCCATAGTCATTCCACTTTCTCAGGGAATTGACCCAATAGCTGTTTCTCAGACGGCTCTCAGGGATATTCTTCTGCAAATTCTTCACGGTCCTGTCGAAATACTCAGCGCTCGGGCCGTTCTCCGCGAGATCGCGAAGACCCTTCACGGCAAGTTCACGGAGTGAATTGGACTGCTCGTCATTGGTCTCGTAAGCCACCTGAAGGAAGCCGAACTGCTTAGGCTCGCGACTGAGCGTAGTGCCTGCGCTCGCGCCGTAAGTACCGCCTTCCTCCTCACGCAGTGTAGCGGTGTAAACCATATCGAGAATGTACTCAAGAGCGGAATAAACCACGAGATTTGCGGTGCTGTAGGTGATGTCGTCAGTCTTCCAGCACTGGAGAACGGTGGTCTTCGGAGCCTCCATCTTCACGCGGAAGTCCTCGAGCACGTTCCTGCTGACGATCTCATCATCCCTGTCGATCCAGGAAGTCGCCTTCTTTCCCTTAGGGAGACTGCCTATGTACTTCTCGATGAGAGGCTTCACGGTCTCCACATCGAAATCTCCCACCATAATCATAGTGGCGCCGGCGGCATCCTTGAAGAGATCCTTGGTAACTCTCTCTATGGTGCTCAGGCTTGCCTTGGAAAGCAGTTCCTCACTGATGGTGGCGGAACGCGGGCTGTCATAGAACTTCTCGGCAATCACCTTCTGGAGCTGATAGCTAGGCTGCTGCTCCAGGTTAGGGAGGATGGCCTCAAGCTGCTTGACAGCCTGGTCATACTCGGCCTGATCGAAACGAGGCCGGGTGTAGTTCAGATAGAGAAGCTGCAGGGCGGATTCGAGATCCTTCACTGTGCTGCTTCCGCTGAATCCGTGGCTGAGACTGCCATAGGATCTGGAAACGCTGAACTGCTTGCCGGACATCATCTTCTGGAGGGTTGTGGCAGAATAGTCACCCACACCTGAAGTGCTGCCGAAGAGGTAGGTGAGATTGCTCTCGAATGAAGGGAGATCCTCATCGGAAACGAGGCTCAGACCGCCGTCCTTCATAATGGAGAAGGAGATTCTGTCTTTCTCGTAATCGGTAGGAAGGAGAATCACCTTGACACCGTTCTTCAGAGTCCAGACTGTGGAGCCGTAGAGGCCTTCGGAAGTCTTCTTCACCTTGGCGCCCCTGAGGGATGCAGGATTGAGGAATTCTGAAGGAATATCCTCAGCCTGAGGAGCTTCGATCTCAGCGTTCTCCACCTCGTCGATGACAGCCCTGAGCTGCTCGACAGTAGGATGGTTTGCACTTGCAGGAGCCTTGTAGATAACCACGAAGTTCTCAGGGCCTATCAGCTGAGGGAATACCATATTCAGAACCTGGGCGTTGAGCTGAGGGAGAATCATCTTCACCACATCATACTCGGCATTAGGCTCCATATAGGAATAATTGTCGAAGAAATTGTTGATGAGCGGGTTGACCAGCTGGGCATTTGTGCGGGTGCTGGCCTTGTTGGCCTCGGCCTCATACTGGGAAAGAATCTCGGCCTTCGCTCTCTCCACTTCAGCGTCATTGAAACCGAACCTGCGGGCCTTCTCGACCTCGAGCAGGAACGCCTTGGCGGCAGGAAGGGCTTCTCCGTCCTTGAATTGGGCGACGCCCATCACGACTTCGAGAGTCTCACAAAGGTTGCCGATGTCGAGTCCTCCGGCGAGGAACGGTGCGTCCGGCTTGGCGCAGAGGTCGTTGAAGCGCTCGGCGAAGATCTGTGAATAGAGTGATTTGATGAGATTTGTCATCAGTCCCTGAACGGTGGAGTTGAGCTCCTCAGGGGTCGCCTCGCTCTTCCAGAGGAACTCGATGCTGCTGCTCTGTGCCTCAGGATCGGTCACGATGCCGATGAGCGGCTCCTTGTTCTCAGGAATGGTGATGACGTCCTTCGCCTTCGGATTTTCGGCTGCAGGGATGTCCGCGAAGATCTCCTTGATCTTGGCCTCGGTTCTGTCGACATCCACATCACCAACTACGATAAGCGCCTGCATATCAGGACGGTACCAGGTGTGGTAGAAGGACGTCAGGCTCTCAGGCTTGAAGGTCTTGAGGTTCTCCTCGCTGCCGATGATGGTGCAGTGGGCGTACTTCGTATCACCGTAATAGTAAGGCGCCGAAGCTTCGCGCATACGCCAGGAGGCGTTGTTGCGGGAACGCTTCTCCTCGAGGATGACTCCCCTCTCGCTGTCGATCTCGACAGGGTCGCAGGTCACAAAGTGCGAATAGTCGTGCATAATGAGAAGACAGCTGTCCACAACGCTCTCCCTCAGGAGAGGAATGTTGTTCAGCATATAGATAGTCTGCTCCACGCCTGTGGATGCGTTCACATTGCCTCCGAAGGATGCTCCGATGCTCTGGAGATAGTTCAGAATGCCCTTACCTGGGAAATTCCTGGTACCGTTGAAGCACATATGCTCGAGGAAGTGTGCGAGACCGTCCTGGTCAGGATTCTCCTGGATGGCTCCCACGTCAGTCGCGAGATAGAACTCCGCGCGCTGGGCGGGATTCTCGTTATGCATGATGTAGTAAGTCATGCCGTTGTCCAGCTTGCCCTGGCGTACCGCCGGATCGTTGGGCAACTGCTGCAGCTCCTGAGCCGAGCCGAGGAAGGCCGTGGCCACGATGGCTGCAAAAGTGATAAGTAATTTTCTCATTGTATTAAGAATTTAAGTAGTTACCTTCTATGTCATCCACAAATTTAAGCACTTTGGCTGATATTGGCAAATATCCCCTCAGTACAGGTAAATGCCTATCGGCGCCGTTTCATCTAAAAAACGCATCGCCCTGTCGGTTTACTACAAAAAAATGACCATATTTGCATTATAAGATTTGCTTATGATAGAAGATTCAAGACTCAAGATTTTCCGGGCGGTGGTGGAAGAGGAGAGCTTCACGCTCGCCGCGGCCCGCCTAGGCATCAGCCAACCGGCTGTGAGCCAGAATATTGCAGAGCTCGAAAAGGCGGTGGGGCGCAAGCTTTTCGTGCGTAACCGCTACACTGTGCGCCTGAGCGACGACGGGCGCGCCTTCAGCGAGTACGCTTCGCAGATAGAGTATTGGTACGGCGCGCTCAATGCGGCGTTCCAGAGCGGAATCCCCGCGCTGCCGGTACGGAAGCGCACCCGCCTGACGATCGGCATAGACGAGTGCTTCGACCCGCATTTCGTGCCTGCAGGCTCGCCGGAGGCCGATATCGACATCGCCGCGCAGGGCGGCAACCTCCGCATCACCACCATCACCCGCCAGCGGGCCGCTGACGCGTCCAATGTTGAAATCGAAGCTCCTGACGGAGCGTCAGCGGCCCAGGGGGTCTGGGGGATGCGGCCCCCAGTGAATAAACGAGACGCAGCGCGGAGCGCTGACGCGTCCAATATGGAACAAAAAAAGGTGGAGCCTTCAAAGGACTCCACCCATTCTCTTTTCTGATATCAGCTATTACTCTTCGCTGATTGCTCCCATAGGGCAAGCATCCGCGCAAGCACCGCAATCGATGCAGAGATCAGGATTGATGCTGTAAGCATCTCCCTCGGAAATAGCTCCCTGTGGGCACTCCGACTGACAAGAGCCGCAAGCTACGCAGATATCAGGGTTAATTTTGTGTGCCATAGTAAAAAATAATTGTTAACAATACCCGTCCAATCCGAACGGACACACAAATGTATGCGAATATATTTGAATAATCAAATCTGTGGAAAGATTTTTGTTCGTACTTTTGCATTATGAAACGTATAATTTCGATTTTTGCCGCAATACTCTCCGCTGTCACTCTGTCAGCCCAGACCGCTGTAGAGGGCGTAGTGGAAGTGGATGGACTGACTCACGACTTCGGTGAAGTGTTCATGTCCGACGGAGCTGTATCCCACAGCTTCAAAATCAAGAATATATCCAAGGACAACATAGTAATCTACAGCGTATTGTCCTCCTGCGGCTGTACCAAGGTCTCCTGGACCAAGGACGACATAAAGCCCGGCGCTACAGGCACGGTATCAGCGAGTTACAGCAATGACGAGGGTCCTTACCCCTTCGACAAGACACTCACCGTATACATCTCCGACCTCAGCCGTCCCATCATCCTTCACCTTCGCGGCACCTCCCTCGAGAAGGCCCGTCCTCTTAAGGAGCTCTACCCGATGCACTACGGCAGCATCGGTCTGAAAGACGCCTCTGTACGCACCGGCAACCTCTCCCAGGGCGAGCAGAAGAACGGCTATGTAAAAATCGCCAACCTGAGCTCCAAACCGGTGAAAGTCAGCTTCAAGAATGTCTCCGAAGGCCTCACTCTGAGCGTGGAGCCGTCCACCATACCTGCCGGAAAGACCGCCGACCTGCATTACAACATCACTTCCGACCGCAAGCATTGGGGCAGCTGCTGGTATCTGGCGACGCTCCTCGTGGACGGCAAGGAGGTAAAGGCCACCGGGGCGAGCACTCCTGAAGAGGAGGTCGCCGGCGGAGAGCATTTCATCCGCAACCGCCGCACGGACATCGGCACCGGAACCTCCCGCATCGGCTTCCAGGCTATGCTGAAGGAGAATTTCTCTTCGCTGACAGCCGAACAGAAGAAGTCCGCCCCGGCCCCGTTCCTGGACGAGAGCAATTTCAGCTTCGGGCGCGTCAAGGCCGGCAAGACCGTGCACGCAGTCTTCACCGTCACGAACAGGGGCAAGTCCCCGCTCAAGATCTACAGCATTGATTCTGAGTGCTCCCGACTCACTTTCGGCCAGCTGCCGACCGTCCAGCCGGGTGCCAAAGCCAAGATAGAGATGGATTTCGACACCTCAGGCCTGCCGAAGGGCGAAGTCACCGTGGTCGTCAATATGACGACCAATTCCCCTGCTCGTCCACTTGTGAACGGCTACATCGTAGGTTTCATAAATTAAACTTATGGACTGGGGCGCTCTGCTGGACATACTTAAGGAGTCGCTGATCATCACCGCCATCGTGACGGCGATGATGCTGCTCATCGAGTATCTGAGCTATCGCACTGAGGGCAAGCTCATTCCGCTCCTGAGGCGCTCGAAATTGGGCGGAGTCCTCTCCGCCGCCGTGCTCGGAGTCATCCCGGGGTGCCTGGGAGGCTACATCACCGTCTCGATGTACTCCAAGCGCGCATTTTCCTTCGGAGCTCTGCTTGCAATGATGATCGCTTCGACAGGCGACGAGGCCTTCGTGATGCTGGCGATGTACCCTGTCACAGCCCTGTGGATCTTCCTGGGACTCTTCGTGTCAGCCATCGTCGTGGGACTGCTGACGGAATTCTTCGAGCGTCGCCGTTCCTCAGTTCTTTCGCGGCCTGACGGCCAATCCGAGACCGGGCCTTCGGCCAATCCAGCCCCTGAATCGACGGGGGCGATTTCATCCCACACCGAAGGTAAAGACTTGAAGCACAGGATGCTGCACACATTGGGCGAAGCCCTCAAGATTTTCGCCTGGGCGTTCGGAGTGCTGCTGGTCGTGCATATCGCGTCGCACTATGTGGATCTGGAGACCTGGGTCAGCGGAAACACTGCGCTGATGATTCCGCTCGCGGTGCTCATCGGGCTGATTCCGCAGTCGGGGCCGCATCTGGTGTTCGTGACACTGTTCGCGCAGGGAATCGTACCGCTTCCGGTATTGATCGCGAGCTGTCTGTCGCAGGACGGGCACGCGGGTCTGCCGCTGCTCGCGGAGGACAAACGCAGTTTCTTCCGCGCCAAGGGAATAAAATGTGTTCTGGCGCTGGCTGCTGGATATATCCTTATGCTGTTTTAGAATCCTGAACCGTCATTCCGGTTTCAGGCGCTCCCCTATCAATACGCTACGCCGTCAGGATGACAAGGGGTGATATGATAGCTTTCGTAGATCTTCTGGATACGCTCGGTATCCGCACGGGCATTGTCAGTCAGCTCGAACCTCTCGGTGATGCCCACATACTTCTTCTTATAGTCCATCGTGGTCAGATAGACCGTGCTTCCGGTCTCCTTGGCGATGGTGTGATAGCCTGTCTTCCACTTCTTTACGGGCTTGCGTGAGCCTTCCGGGCAGATGGCCAGATAGAACTTGTCATCCTTCTGCATCTCGTGAATCAGGTCCACCATCAGGGCCTGGGGATGGCTGCGGTCCACAGGAAAACCGCCGATGCTGCGGATAATCCAGTTCGCCGGCCAGAAGAAAGCCTCCTTCTTTATCATTATCTTGAGCCTTTCATTCAGGGTTCTGAAATACAGATAGCCGAAAAGGGCATCCCAGATACTTGTATGAGGAGCCGCCAGGAAGATGACCTTCTTCTCCGGAGGAAGTTCTCCTATGGTTCTGTATCCGAATACTTTGGTAAGCAGGAAGGTGGCGAATTTCTGTGTCATAAGGCTATTCGTTTATATCCACGTCCTCAAGTTCCTCCTCGGAACGGAGATTCTCGCGGATGAAGTTCTGTCTTTCTATAGTATTGTCGCCCATATAGAAGGCCATAATGTCGGCGATGGACTCCTCATCGGAGAGTGTCACCTCGTCGAGACGCATATCCTCGTCGATAAAGCTCTTGAACTCCGTTGCAGAGATTTCACCGAGACCTTTGAACCGGGTGATCTCCACGCCGGCCTTCAGGTCCTTCGCGGCCTTGTCCCTTTCCTCGATTGAGTAGCAGTAACGCGTTGTCTTCTTGTTCCTTACGCGGAAGAGCGGAGTCTGCAGGATATGCACGTGACCGCGGCGGATGAGGTCCGGATAATACTTCATAAAGAAGGTCACCACCAGCATTCTGATGTGCATTCCGTCATCATCGGCATCGGTCGCCACGATGATGTTGTTGTATCTGAGGTTCTCGAGGTCATCCTCAACTCCAAGAGCGGAAATCAGAAGATTAAGTTCTTCATTCTCAGCCACTTTGCGACGGCTTTCCTTGAAGCAGTTGATAGGCTTGCCCCGAAGGCTGAACACGGCCTGGGTCTTGGCGTTGCGGGCCATCGTGATGGTACCGCTCGCGGAATCTCCCTCCGTGATGAACACCGAAGTCTTCTGGACATCCTCCTGGTTCTTTTCGGTCACGCGGTCATTGAAATGCACGCTGCAGTCACGAAGTTTTCTATTGTAGACAGAAGCCTTCTTGTTGCGTTCGCGTGTCTTCTTCTGGATACCCGCAATCTCCTCACGCTCCTTCTGAGAGGTCTTTATCTTCTCCTCGATGACAGGGACAATCTCCTTGTGGACACGCAGATAATTATCCAGATGCTTGGAGACGAAGTCGTTTATGAAGCTGCGGATGGTAGGGCCTCTTTCGATCATCACCGAACCGTCGGGATTCTTCATCACCTGACCGTTCTCATCGGTCATTTCGCGCTCCCAGACATATGTGGAGCCGAGTTTGGTCTTCGTCTGAGCCTCGAATATTGGCTCCTGAATCTGTATGCTCACGGCCCCGATCACGCCCTGACGGCAGTCGGAAGGCTCGTAATTCTTCTTGAAGAAGTCCTTGAGGGTCTTGGCGATGGCCTCACGGTAGGCTGCCAGATGTGTTCCTCCGTCACGGGTATTCTGACCGTTCACGAAGGAAGAAATGTTCTCGCCGTAGGAATTGCCGTGCGACAGCACGATCTCTATGTCTTCGCCTTCCAGATGGATAGGCGGATAGAGCGGAGCCTCGGAAAGATTGTCGTTCACGAGGTCCAGAAGGCCGTTTTCGGACTTGTAGGAAACTCCGTTCAGGACCAGCTGCAGACCGCGCTTCAGATAGGAATAGTTCTTCACAAGGGTCTCCACATAGTCCATATGGTAGCTGTAGTCGCCGAAAATCTCGGTGTCAGGCTTGAATTCGACGAGGGTGCCGTTTTTTTCATTGGTCGCTTCGCGACCGCTGTCTACCAGTTCGCCTCTGGTGAAGCGCGCCCACGACTTCTCGCCGTCGCGGTGCGAGCAGACGTAGAAGGACTCGGAGAGCGCGTTCACGGCCTTCATACCCACGCCGTTAAGTCCCACGGACTTTTTGAACGCCTCGCTGTCGAACTTTCCGCCGGTGTTCAGCTCGCTGGTGGCCTTGATGACTGAGCCGAGCGGAATTCCGCGGCCGAAGTCGCGGACTCTCACGACATTGTCCTGAATGCTTATCTGAATCTGCTTTCCGGCTCCCATAGAGAACTCGTCCACGGAGTTGTCCACGATCTCCTTCACCAGCACATAAATGCCATCTCCCTGATTTTCACCGTTTCCGAGGCGTCCGATATACATACCGGCACGTTTGCGGATGTGAAGCCTCCATTCCAGAGTCTTTATATTGTCGTCAGTATAATTCACTTCAGCCATAAGCAAGTCTTGTTTTCCAACTTGCAAATATAAGAAATTTTCGTCGAAGCGGCCTAGTCTTTCTTCGAGGCTTTCTGGCGGGCGAGGACTTTGGCGCGGGCGGCCTCGGCACGGGCCTCAGACTTTGCAGATTTCGCGGCGGCGGCCTGCTCCTTCTCGGCCTGCTTCACGGCCTTCTCCTCCTCTTTCTGAGATTTGCTGTCCTGCGTGAGGGCGGAGAGAGCCTCCAGACTGAACATATCATCGAACATATCGTCGAGCTCTGCCTCAAGTTCCTCGCTCTGCCTTTCCAGCTCAGTTTCAGTCATATACTCATCCATCTGGCTCATCTCTTCAGCCGAGAGCATATCGTCATCACCCTCCTGAGCCGTCAGGGCCAGATCATCCCTCTCGCTGTCAGACTTGAGATTATGAGCGGCCGAAGTAGTCTCGCGAAGAGCGAGATCCACTCCCTTGCGGAAGATGTCCTTGATGGAAGTCGCGAGATTTATCTGGATGTCATTGATCTGCGAAGTGTAGACAGGAAGCTTGGTGCTCTTGTACTTTGCCTTGCAGAGGCTGTAGGTCCAGTCGTCGAAATTACCCTTGAGATTTATGCCGAACTTGAACGGCAGAGGCGACTTTATGACCGAAACGTGATAGCGGAAATTCGTGTCGAACTGCTGCAAGCCGTTCAGTCCCAATGTGTAACGGTCCACGCTAAGAATGAACGGGAAGATCTCCAGCTGGTTGTTCGCGATGATGCCGTTTATGGACATCTCGTCGATGCGGCTGACCTTGGTGTCCTTGAACATCAGCAGTTTGGCGATCTTGCGCAGCGACTTGCTGTCCTCGAGCTCCAGATTCTCTCCGCCGAGCTTCACGATGCCGTTCAGCGTAGGCAGAAGCACGTTCATATTCGTATCCAGCTGCGTCGTGGCGGCAAGTTCGCAGTTCAGAAGGCCCTTGAACGAGCTGAGCATCGGCACGAGGCTGTCGATGGCCGGAATGACATCGATCACCCTCTCCGCCGTTATGTCCTTGAGACCCAGGTTGAAGCCCGCAGTAATGTCCTTTTTCGACTTCGTGGAATAGAAGCCGTCGAAGGCGACATCGCCGTACGCTGAAGTCGCCATCGTGTTCGTCAGCTGTATACAACGCTCACGCACAGCCACATCCGTGCTTAGCTGCCCGATGGAGAAGTACGAATAGTCCAGGCTGTCCACCTGAAGTTTCACATCGGCGTTCAGGTTAGCAGGCACCACGAAAAGCGAATAGGAGAGCTGCGTCTGAGCGTTCTCGAGCGTGTCCGTAATGAAGCTCTCGTCCCCTTCCGCGAAGCTGTAAGTGGAATCCGCGAGCTGCGAGCCGGTGTACGCCGCAGCTATCAGTTCATTGAGATTCAGTCTCTTGGAGTAAATCTGAGCATCGAGGTTCAGAGGCGCGCTCCGCCCCATAAGGACTGGCCGCAGGCCAGTCAATTTCGCATTGAGTCCCAGGTGGGAGCTGCCGGAAGTGAGCTGCAGACGCGGGATGGCCAGTTCATCGTCATTGAGCGTAAGCTGAAGGCCGTTTACGCGGTTGCGCAGAGGCAGGAGGGGCGTTACAAGATTGGCCGCGCCGACAGATATGGAGGCGTCAGGCCGCCAATTCTTGAGCAGTGAAGTGACGCTCTCGCCCAGATCGAAGCTGATGTCGTGCAGACGGAACTCCTTCTCGGAGAGGAAGTCAGGCGTGCCGAGCATCGCCATAAGCGAGTCGCGGCTGGCGGCCGGATGGAGCCTCTGGAGCGAATCGATCATCGCGCGGCGGCGGAGCATCTCGGGAGTTTCCTGTCTCTGGCGGCGACGGTTGCGGACTCTGGCCTGGGCCGATGCACTGAGGTCGAGATTCTGGATGGTCGCGCGTCCGAGCGACGGCATACTTATGTAACCGGCGTCGTTCCCGCTGGTCCAGGAGTAGTGCGGGCGGATGCTGTCCGAATCAGCCACCCTGCTGATTATCAACTTGTTCACGCTGTTTCTCAAGGCCACGGTCATTGAGTCGGAGCTGAGCATATTCAGGCTTTCCACCTCCAGGTCGGCGCGAAGAGGCTGGACCTTGCCGTCACCGCCGAGGATGGCTCCGTCATTGCGGGCCTTCAGCGAAAGGCCGCTACCCTTAATGTAAGTATCTGAAGCTGAGAAGCGTACGCTGTCGATTGAGGCCACGAGAGCCACGCCCTTGTCAGTGGTTTCGAGGCGGATATCCGGCTGGGCTATGACGGCGTAGAGTCCGCTGTCAGGCATCGCGAGCATAAGATTGTCGCTGAAGACGCGGCCGGTGAGCGAGGTCTTCGAGAAATTGTAGAGGTTCAGCTGCGAGAGCCTTGCCTTACCGTCAAGCTCAAGGTCCACATCTCCCGAGGCCTGGATGCCGGAATCCTCAGGGAGGAAGCGCAGCAGGTCGGAGAATTCGGTGCAGAAGAAGGCGGTGACATCGAAAAGCGGATCTTCTCCGAGAAGGTCAGAGGCACTGCCGGACATCATAAGATCCAACCCCCTGAATTTCAGACAGAAATCGTTAGCCGTAGCATCGAGGACACCATCCCCGCCCAGGCTTGCATCGAAGTCCAGGTCGAATTCGCCGTCATCGATGAGGTCAGTGTAGCTGAAAGTGGAAGACGGCACTTCGAGATGGGCCGTCACTTTCGGAAGCAGGTCATACTTAGGCACATACCATCCGTCGGCGTTCACATTCAGCGAGATGACCGCATCGGTCTGCACGTCATTTGCGATTTCCGTGAAATTCCCGCCGTATTCGCTGAGCAGGCTGCCCAGAGGGCAATCCTTTATGGCCGCGTCAAGTCTGACGTAGGTGCTGTCGGTCTTGATTATGATATCTCCATTCGCCTCGAGCGGAAGCGAGGAGAATCTGGTGTCGAGTTCCAGGAGTTCCACCCTCAGACTGCCGTCATCGACTTTCGGGAAACCGAGCTCCATATCGAGGTCTATCGGGACTTTCATACGGCCGAAAGCCCTGGTGAAGAGCATCGCTTCGGCGGATAGATTCAGGTCCACGTGGTCCTTGTGTTCGAAAAGGGCGAGGTGTTTGAATGAGGCCGCGAGCGTGTCGGCGGGCATTCGGCCCGTGATGTGCAGGTCGTCGAGGCTGAGGCTCAGGCGCTCTCTCCTATGGCGTTCCTTCCCGAAGTTATGGAGAAAATCCTCCTCGATCACACCCTTGAAATTCAGCTCATTAAGGCCCACGAATGCATAAATCGTATCCGTCTGGTCGGTGAAGACTATGCGGGGGTCGTCCTCAAATGAAAGCCTGTCCAGGGAGATGGTCGGAAGGGCGCCGCTTGTGGTGTCTGCGGGATCGGAAGCGAGGAAAGTGAGTATGTTCCAGTTCGCGGCCGTGGAATCGTAGTAGTGCGCGTACAGCCTGAGGCCGGAGAATCTTGCCATCGGAAGGTGATACTCGCCGCGCAGAAGCGCGAACGGATTGATGCTGAGGCTGAGCTTTCCAAGCTCAGCCAATGTGTCGACTCTCTCTCCCCTTCCCGCGTGCAGCAGGCGGCCGTCGATTCCGAGGCTGTCATAGCGGCTGAATTTGTCGTGGGGATAAGTGAGGACAAGATCGTCGATATTTACGCGAAGATGCGGAAAAGAGCTTACGAGGCTTCCGGAGATTTCTCCCAGACGGACTTCCCCGTCCACCATAGATGGCAGATATTTCATCGCTATAGGGGTCAGGACTTTGCCGCTGAGCACAATCTGAAGGACTGCGACGATAATTACCACCACAGCCAGAATGCCCGCGACAATGCGACCGAAGAGTTTCTTTCCTTTTCCCATCCCCAAAATCCTGAAAGCCTACAAAGATAGCAATATTTTCAACACATCGCCCGAGAAACCGCCCTCAGATTTTAATCGACAGACGGTTGCAGATCCAGTTTTCAAACAGAGCCTTCTGCTGCGGATCTGCAATCTGTAACGCATTCATACATCCGTACTTGAGATTCTTGCGGGAATCCGCCCATTCGAGCTTGGACTTCAGATACCCCAGGCTCTTAGGCTTGCGGATCATCAGATTGACATTCCTGTGGCTTTTGTGGATCAGCCTGCCCTTGCGCTCGGCAAGGACACAGAAAAAGCCCTGGACATTGAACTGCTCCGCGTCTCTGAACCGATGGCGGATATTGCGTTCAATGCACTCGGGATGATTTGTAAAGTATGACTCCAGCTCGCTCTTGAATATCGGATACGGCTCGTGAGGCAGGTAAAAGAAATGCCTTGCGCCTATGATCTCCGCGGCGTTGAGCAGGGAATCCTTGTATGTGAAGCGGCTGTGTCCGTCCTTTTTCGGACGGACTAAACGGATAGCCTTCATTTTCAGACAGTTAAAGGTACCGGAATAGCATACCACCTTGTCGTCTCTGAAGAGGTCTTCCATCTCGGACGGGCCAGCAAAGAAGAAATCGTCGTTCATATATATGAACTTCTCCGACAGGCCCGGAATACGCCACATCATCGTCTCTATGGCAAGGCTGTTGAACACCGGCAGATACTGTTCGTATCCCACGAACAGCTCTTTATGGTCAACGATTATGACCGGGACTTTGCTGTCCGGAAAATTCGCCGCCAGAAAGCCGTCAAGTTCGGGATTCTGTCTGTCGGTGATAATGAAGATGCGTCCGATGTAAGGGGCGAAACGAAGGATGGACGCCACCGCGAAACGAATTTCGTCGGACTGGACAAATCGCTCACTGCCAGCGATATCCTCAAATTTATCCTCCCTTTTGGAGGTCAGATATTTACTTCTCTCGGCACTCAGGACCGGATCGTTGCCGTTCACCCAGGTAAGAACTGCATCTATCTTTTCGCTGCAGGACATGGCAATTGGAATAGTACAAAGTTAATTTTCAGGTACAGGTCAAAATTGGCTGGCTGAGGACTCTCAGCCAGCCAATCCGGGATTAATAATAATACTCTGCGAGCGAACTCGGCAGCTGGCCGAGAACTTCGAGATACGGCGAACCGTCGACGAGCGTAAGACGGTAGACTGTGTCATCGACTCTGTAGTACTCGACTCCGCTGAGCACGATGGTGTCGTAGTCGTCAGGCAGCTGGTCCACGAGGGCTCCCGCTGGAGGGACGATAACCTCGTACTTGCCGCGATTGTTTATCGTATAGAAGACTCCGTCCTCGTAGTAGTAGTCGGTGTCGATGCCTGCGTAGCTCTGGATAAGCTGCAGAGCATCAGCGATTTCGTATGCCGAGAGAGCGCGGGTGGAATTCAGCGCGAGCTGGGAGTTCTGCTTTGCGATCAGGGCATTGTTCTCCGCTATGGTACGGTTCTGCTGGAGGATCGTGCGGTAGTTCTTATCGATCACATTCATATCGTGGTAGATATTGTGATAGTACGCGAAACGCACCGTCGCCATTGTCAGATCCTTGATGGCCATATCCACGACGACTCCGAACGGCGGACGGCATACTCTGTAGTAGGATCCGTAAGGCGTATAGTAAACGTCATCGTAGTAGTAGTATCTGCGTCCCCAGTGCTTCATCTGGCGGTAGGACGGCGGAAGTTCCTTGACTCTGTAGCCAAAGTAGTGGAACTCAGGCTTGTAGAAATGTCCGATGTGGTCGTAAGTCATATAGCCACGCTCCTTCGGATGGATTCTGTGGAGGTCTCTCTGGTCGTCCATACGCATCTGGCCGCGGCCGTAGGAGTTCAGTGCCGGCTGAACCGGCTCGTTTACTCGGTTCTGGCTGCCGCCCTGCATTCTCCGGTCGTTGTTTCCGTCGCGCTGCTCCCTGTTGCTGCTGTTGCTGCTTCCGAGACCCTTGTTGGTGACGCTGAGGTTTCTGCGGACCACGTCGCCGCTTCTTTCCACCTGGGCGTTGTCACCGTCGGATGAAATCTGGGTGAGGCCGGTGCCGCTTGTGGATGTGGCGGAGCGGGCGGTGGAAGAAGATGATGATGAGGAAGAAGAGCTGGAGCTGTTGTCACGGACGGAACGGACTACTCTGCCGCTGGAACTTGATGACTTTGAAGAACTTGAGGAGTTCGTGGAGTTCGATCCGCGGCTGACTGTGGAGCTGCTGCCGGTGCTGCTGCCCGAAGTGCTGCGGTTCACGGTCGAGGAGCTGTTGCTGCTCTTGTTGCTGCGGTTCACCTGGGAACTGCTGGAGCTGTTATTGCTCCTGTTGCTGCGGTTCACCTGCGAACTGCTGGAGCTGTTGCTGCTCCTGTTGCTGCGGTTCACCTGAGAACTGCTTGACGACGAACTGCTTGTGCTGCGGTTCACGGTCGAGGAGCTGTTGCTGCTCCCGTTGCTTCGGTTCACCTGCGCGCCGCTCGACTTAGTCGAGCCGGAATTGCTGCGGTTCACCTGAGAACTGCCTGACTTGGAAGAAGATGTACTGGAGTTGCTGCGGTTTACCTGCGAACTGCCTGATTTAGAAGAAGATGTGCTGGAGTTGCTGCGGTTTACCTGAGATGATGTGGTGGTGGACGTACCGCTTCCGCCTCGACGGACCTGAGCGAAAGACTCGGCCGGAGCGGCCACAAGTGCTGCCGCGATGATGGCAGACAGGGCTGTTCTGATAATAATCCGGTTCATAATAGTCTAGTTATAAAGATAATACTTTTTCGAAAGAGACTTGAAAGCCTCGACATCCTTGTTCCAGTAATCTATGATGTCCGAAACCTTGAAGTTCTGTCCGAAGGTATTTCTAACATAATCCGTACCACATACGATATCGTGGGTGCGGTTCGCCTTCCCATCGTAAGGGTTGTGCTCCGGATAAAGCTCGTGAACTGCCTGCATCACATAGAAATTCAGCAGGGTGAGAGGAGCCGCGTCGTAGTCGGTGAAATAATACTGGACTCCGTGCAGGAGCTTGCCCTGGTCGGTGCCGAAGAAAGGCTTGTAATGGATGGTTCTGAAAGCCACTCCCGGGATATTGTAGCTGTCGAGAGCCTCTTTAAACTTCTGTGCATCAATCCATTCGGCAGCGAACACCTCGAAAGGAAGGGTGTAGCCCACACCGATATTGAGATAGAAGGACGAGAAGTCGCCCACGATTCCCGCGCAAGGATAGCCTATCGCGTTCTGAGAGCCCGGCACCTGAGGAGACGGAAGCACCCACGGCAGACCGGTCCGGGAATAAGTCATAGACCTCTTCCAGCCCTCCATAGGCACGACGGTAAGCTGGCATTTCAGCGGCTCGAGGTCGCCCTTCTCACCGCAGTTCAGCCCTTCCCCGTTTATGAGAAGGGCAAGTTCGCCCACCGTAAGTCCGTATACATAAGGGATTTTGAACTCTCCGATATAGGAATGGAAGCCGGGCTCCACGTAGCAGCCCTCAACCTTGAGGCCGTTCAGAGGATTCGGACGGTCTAGCACCATCACCTCGATTCCGTTCTCCGCGCAGGCGCGCATCATCAGACCGAGAGCGCTGATGAAAGTATAGGAGCGGGCGCCGACATCCTGAATGTCATAAACTACAACATCCAGTCCCTCAAGCATTTCCGGAGTCGGAGTGCGGTACTTGCCGTAAATGGAATAGACCTTCAGGCCCGTGGTCTCGTCGACCGTGTCGTCAGCGTGACCGCCGGCGTAAATGTCTCCGCGCACGCCGTGCTCAGGAGCGAAGAGGCGTACCAGATTGACATTCTCCGCGTTGTGGAGAATGTCAATCGTGGAGTGCAGTTGCCTGTCCACTCCGCTCGGGTTGATGAGCAGACCGACTCTTTTTCCTTCGAGTCCCTGGAAATTCCGGTCGCGGAGGACCTCAATGCCAGGTTTTACCTGTGCTGCGGCCGCAAGCGTCATCAGAGCGGCAGCGGCCAATGTCAATATCTTTTTCATCATTTTCTACCGTATTCAGGATCGATTTTTCTGTCAGCGAGGAATGTTACGCAAATGGTCGCGATGCAGCAGACGATTACCATCCAGAAGAAGCCCTTATAGCCGAGGGACTCCTGCAGGAAGCCGGCGAACATACCCGGAATCATCATACTGAGCGCCATAAAGCAGGTGCAGAAGGCGTAGTGCGAAGTCTTGAACTCGCCCTCCGAGAAGTACATCATATAGAGCATATACGCGGTGAAGCCGAAGCCGTAGCCGAACTGCTCGATGGCGATGCAGATGCTGATGACAGCAAAGCTTTCAGGCTGAGCCACAGCGAGATACACGAAGCTCAGACAAGGCAGCGTCATAAAGGCGGCCATTATCCAGATGGACTTTTTAAGTCCGATCCTGGATGCAAGCAGGCCTCCGAGAATACCTCCGAGAAGCAGGAAGATCACGCCGAGGGTACCGTAGGCTATGCCGACCTGGGCGGTCTGCATTCCGAGTCCGCCCGCATCGCGGGAAGCCACCAGGAACGGAGTGCACATCTTGATGAGGAAGGCCTCAGGAAGACGGTAGCAGAGCATAAAGACGATGGCGAGAATCACGCCGGGCTTCTTGCAGAAGGTGACGATGGTGCGGCCGAACTCGGAGAAGATGGACCTGAAATTGGCCTTCTCTCCGCGTGGCACATCGGTCTCCGGAATCGGAATCGCATAAGTGTGATATAAAGTAAGCAATGTCAGAAGGACTGCGGACCCGCCGATGGTAAGCTGCCAGGCGAGAGGAATGTTGCCCGTCTTGACCTCCAGGATACCGGCCACAGCCACGATGACGCCGTTACCGAACACGTTGGCAAGTCTGTAGAAGGTGCTGCGCACTCCCACGAAGGCCGCCTGACTGCTCTGGCTCTGGGCCAGCATATAGAAGCCGTCGGCCGCAATGTCGTGCGTGGCCGAGGCGAAGGCCGCGAAAATAAACAATATCAGAGTGAAGGTGAACAGGCCCATAGGAGTCTGTCCGGAGGCTATCAGGTCCGCATCAGGCCGCGGCATCGTGAGCGCGAGGGCCAGGAAGGCGACGGACATAATGAGCTGCATCGCGATGATCCACCAGCGCTTGGTCTTGAGAATGTCCACGAACGGGCTCCAGAAGAACTTCAGAGTCCACGGGAGATAAAGCAGGGAGGTGAAGAGCGCCATCTGGCTGTTCGGCACGCCGAGGCGGGCGAACATCAGAACCGAGACGTTGTTCACGAGAAAATAAGGGACTCCTTCCACGAAATAGAGCGTGGGTATCCAGAGCCAGGGGTTTCGTTTTGTGTATGTGGCCATATCTTACTGTTTCATTCGGGCGTCTCGACTTGCTCGGCGCCCGCATATTATTTCACTTCAATTTTGCTTCCGGGATAATAGTGGGAGAGGATCTGATCATAGGTGTAGCCCCGGTAGGACATCACGGCTGCACCGATCTGGCAGAGACCCACTCCGTGGCCCCAGCCGCGACCCTTGAGCACTACCGTATCACCTTCCCAATGCACGTCGAAGGCTGAGCTCTTCAGATGGCTGTCAGAAAGCCAGCGTCTGATTATCAGCTCCTTGCCTATGGTCATAGTGCGTTTCTCGCCCTCGATTCTGAGGGTATAGAGACGTCCCGAGCCTCCCCTCTCCAGAGGAACGAGGTCCTTTATGAGACCGAAATCGATTCCGCTGCGGCGTTTCACGAGTTCGGAGAGTTCCTCTCTGCCATAGCGTACTTCCCACTCGTAGAAATCCTTGGTCTCCAGGTCATAATCGTTCAGAACCTGGGAGAGTATGGCCTCATCCTCGGTGTGGCAGAACGGATCGAGTCCCGGCTGCTCGCCCGGAGTGTCCGGAATGGCCTGAAGGTAAGGATAATCCCGGTCTTCCCAGCAGGTGTCGAAGGTCTCCATCACGCCGCCGCAGCACTTGGAGAAGCGGGCGTCGCAGATTTCGCCTTCATAGGTCAGCACCTGTCCCCAGGTCTCGTCTATTGCCTGGCGCACTGTCTCGCCCACTGCCATCGAGAGTCCCTGATAGCGCTGACAATGGTCGTCCGCGCATACGTCGAAATTCTTGTGGTCATCGTGGTCGAACCAGGTGATATAGGTAGTCTCGTTTATAACCGGCTCTGATGCAGGATGTTTGCGGTGCTCCAGCTGGCTCATCACCCAGGAGCGGGAGATGACCGCGTGAGCCTTCAGGAACTCCAGCGTGGCGGAGGATTTCATTTCGGATGAGATTACGCTCAGGAGGTAATCCTCCACTCCGATACTGTTTATGGCCGTGACCTTGTCCCCCTCCACGATGAAGCGCAGGGATCCGGCGAAGGTCTGGTTCACCTTTCTCTGCCAGTGGAAATCGACTCCGATCACCACGTCATATAAAATGAATGAAGGCTCTGCGAAGAGCGTGGACATCGTTACGGCGTCGAAGCAGAGTTCATCGTAAAGGACTCCGTTGTAATCGACTTTGCCGTCGCGGCAGCTGACCGTCTGAGGGCCCGCCCCGTCGGAAATGATTTCGAAGCGTATGGTCTGTGCCGACATAATTCCTACCTGAATCTTCGGCTGGGTGCGTGTGAGGCGTGACATAATAGTGTATTCTGTATGTGGTTCCAATTCTACTTCCTGAAGCATTTCAGTCAGCAGTTCAGGCGTCATTTTTCTGAAATCGGAAGATATCGGGGCGATGAAGAAGCCCGCTATGTCCGCGCAGCCGAAGCTCATCGTGACGTGGTCCTCGCCCTCGGCCTTATAATGGTGCGACCAGAGCTTGTGCCTGAGCACCACGATGCTGCGATATTCTCCGTCGGCATAATAGCTGAAGAGATTGAACTTCGGTTCGCTCTCCCCTTCCTCCATCGGAGCGGTGTCCAGAAGGCGGTAGAAGAGTTTGGCGACTGATTTCGAAGTCTCGCCGCGGAGCACGAAGACTCCGTGGATGTATCCCGTAAAGTGATAAAGTTCGGCGTCCTGGACCGATGTAAGGTAGTCCAGCTTCGGGGCCTTTCTGTCTTTCAACTGCGCAAGACTTTCATTCACAGCCTTTTCCAGCGGCATAAGAGAGCGCGGGCAGGCCTGAAAATGAAGGTGGTCCGGAGCCGATGCCCCGCAGCACGGGCCGTTGTAGAAGAAGGTATATGAAGGATAGGTCGCGGCCAGGTCCAGCATATCCACATAATGGTGCCAGATGGACTGTGGCCGGTGCTGCTTCGACGCTATCACAAGATGCTGAGGAAAAATCGGATAGGGGTTGACCTGGATATTGTAGCTGCGGCCCTTGCGCCCGTCGAAGTTCAGCCGCATCTGAAGGGGCGGTTCGTTCTCCGCGCAGAGGAAGCACGGACGGGCCTTGATGGAGGCCGGGGCAATGTCTGCTGTCGTGGAGGTTATCCTGGCAGGGTTGTGCTGCAGCGTGACAGTGAGTCCGCACACGTCAAGATAGCGCAGGTGGGCGGATTTGAGGTCACGGAAAGCCGATGAGACCGCCGGCCAGATGGAGAGCTGGTCGTTTATGAATTTCTGCAGTGAGGTTTCTTCTCTGGTCATAAAGGTCATTGGGCCGGAAATCCGTCCCGGCGTAAAGTGGTTACAGCAATGCCTCAAGAGCGTTGCGCACTCTGAGGTATTCGCTCTCAAAGTTAGGAGTAAAAAGCGAATCGGACAAACATTTTTCTATCTCGGAGAAGCTCCACCAGCGTCCTTCGGCCACTTCTTCGCCGTCAGGCCTGGGTTCGTAGGAGCCGACTGCCGCAAAGACGTTGACGAGTTCGCGTTCGCGCTCCGACTCCCAGACATAGGTGTCCAGACTCACCGGAGTGAAGTCCGAAAGCCCGAGTTCTTCGGAGGCTTCGCGATAGAGCGCCTCCATAACTGTCTCACCATAAGTGATATGTCCTCCCACGGCAGTGTCCCAGAGTCCCGGCAGGAAGTCCTTGCTCAGGGAGCGTTTCTGAAGATATAGGGTGCCGTCGCGCCGCAGCAGGTGAAGGTGCACGACGGGGTGCAGAGGCCTGGCGGCAGAGTGGCAATAACTACGTGTGGCGCAGGCATTTACCTGGCCGAATTCATCGCATACGGGGAGTATTTCTTCGGAGCGGTGCTCCGCGAAGGAGTCCTTCAATGGGATAAAAGGTACTGAATCGGAGGGATAAAAAAGTTCGACCATCGCTACTGCAAAGGATAGTTCAGAATTTCAAGTTCCTCAGGGGTGTAGAGCAGCGAGTCGATCAGCTCCGGCGCGACGTGCGCGAGCAGCAGGAAGACGCCCAGCGCCAGCACGGCCAGCACGGCTATGCCAATCAGTATCTTGAGGCCTGCGGCCAATCCCTTCCTGTGTTTCTTGCTGTCATCAGGCTCTTTGCGGTCATCGGGCTTGTCGAGATGCCCGTTCTCTTCTGTTTCCGTCTCAGCCACAGTGATTTCGACAGGCTCAACCACCGCTGGGGACGTTTCAACATTGGACGCAGCCGAAGGCTCGGCCACGGGGACAACAGGCTCTGAAACAGCCTTTTCCGCCGGCTCGGAGAAGAGCATTCCGCTGAGTTTGCTCACGGCGCCGGAAAGTTCCGCCTGCGATTCGGTGTGGTTCTTCATCGAGACCGGACGCAGGCCGAAGCCGTCGGGATAGATATCCAGGTCGGCATCGGGCACGAAGAAGAAATTGTTCTCCCGGGTGGCGCGCAGGCGCCCCAGGCCGGGCAATACGACGACCTTCTTCTCTTTGAGGATGGATTTCATCTCGTCGAGGAAGCGGACGATAATCAGCGAGGCGTCGTCGAAGGAAACGCCGTTCGAGGAGGCGTAGAAATCTATGAGCAGATGGTCGCTTTCGGGCCGCTGGTAGAAGGAAAGCTTGCGATAGGGCGGGTTCACGGTATAGCCCCTGTCTGAAAAAGTGGCGGGCACTTCTTCTGCGACGAAAGTTCCCAATCCCGGGAGCGAAAGCTCGTCGTGATCGAGAATCAGTTCACCTATCATTTTGGATAGAAGGTCTATATCCATACAGTTCCTTGATAAATCCTCTCGTTCCCTGCCGCACATCCTGTTCCGACGGTCTGTGACCATCGTTTCAGCTCCGCTGGAAACATACAAAGATATAAAAATTTCTTCTAATACCTACTCGTGAGCCTCACGATTCACCTCCAGAATGCTCCGACAAGCCTTTCGGCACCCCACAAATAAAAAAACTTTAAAAAAAGTTTGCAGATACGAGAATTTAGAGTACCTTTGCAATCCCGAAAGGAAAACATTCCTCCTTAGCTCAGTTGGTTAGAGCACCTGACTGTTAATCAGGGGGTCCTGGGTTCAAGTCCCCGAGGGGGAGCAAAAAAAAACGTCCGCATTTCTGCGGACGTTTTTTCGTTATGTCAACTACTTGAGCGTGAGGGTGATGGAGGTGCGCAGGTCGTCGGAGGCGCTGCCGAGGCTGAGGGTGAAGTCGCCAGGCTCGTCCACCCACTCGTGGCGGTCAGCATCGAAGAACTTCAGAGCAGACTCGTCGAGAGTGAATTCGACATTGACGGTCTCGCCAGGCTCAAGATAGACTTTCTCGAAGCCCTTGAGCTCCTTGCGCGGACGCGGCAGGGAGGACTCCACATCGGTCACGTAGAGCTGAACCACCTCTGCGCCAGCCACTTCGCCCGTATTGGTCACAGGCACTGTGACCTTCACGCTTCCGCCCTTGGACATCGACGAAGCGCTCAGAGAAGCGTCGCCGTACCCGAAAGTCGTGTAGCTCAGACCGTGGCCGAAAGCGAAGAGCGGCTCGATGCCCTTCTCGTCGAACCAGCGGTAACCCACGTAGATGCCCTCTTTGTAGAAGTACTTGCCAGTGTGCGAAAGGCTGTCGCCCTCGGCGTGCGACGGAGAGTCAGTCAGATGCTTAGGGAAGGTGAACGGCAGCTTGCCCGAAGGATTCACGTCGCCGAAGACCACATCGGCAAGCGCCTCGCCAGCCTCGGAACCGAGGTACCAGGTCTGCAGAATCGAAGGAACCTGCTCCACCCAAGGCATAGCGACAGCATTGCCGCTCACAAGCGAAACGACGAGATTCTTATTGGCCGCGGCCAATGCCTCAATGACCTCGTCCTGTCCATACGGCAGGCTCAGGGAGAAACGGTCGGCGCCCTCGCAGTCCTGATGGTCGGACTTGTTCAGACCGCCGATGAAGATTACGTAATCGGCATCTGCAGCCTCTTTAACCGCCTCAGCGATAAGCTCTTTCGCGGAACGGCTCTCACTCAGGTCCTGACCTGTGGTCACGCCGTTGTAGCTTCCGCCGACATCACCCACATAGCCGCGAACCCACTTGACCTCGACGCCGTCCTGCGCTGCGCGCGCACGGATGCCGTCCAGAGGGGAAATCTCCTTCTCTACCTTGAGCGAAGACGAACCTCCGCCCACTGTCATCATCTTCACGGCATTCTCGCCGACGACGAGGATTTTCTTCGCGTCCTTTACAGGGAGGATGGAACCGTCGTTCTTCAGAAGCACGATGCCCTCACCGCCGATCTTGCGGGCGGCGGCATAATGGGCCTCGGAGCAGAGGGCGCCGAAAGGCTTGTCAGGATTCATCGCGGTGCGGAAAATGAGCCTCAGGACATTGCGTACCTTGGTATCGAGGTCAGACACAGGCAGTTCTCCCGCGCGGAGCTTCTTAAGATATGGATTCGCAAGGAAATAATTGTCATAAGCCTTGGTGGCGCCCATAGTAAGACCGTCGGTCCAGGTACCGAACTCGATGTCCAGGCCGCCGTGGGCCGTGGCGTCAGTGGAATGAACGCCGCCCCAGTCGGAAATCACCGCGCCGTCGAAGCCCCACTCGTCACGGAGAATCTTCTTCGTAAGAAGAGTGTCGGAGCATACATAGCTGCCCTTATAAAGGTTATAGCTGCTCATTATCGACCAGGCACCGCCCTGCTGAACGGCGGCCTTGAAGGCCGGAAGATAGATCTCGTAGAGAGCCCTGTCGTCGAGATCCACGTCGATAGTGTGGCGGTAGGCTTCCTCATTATTCAGAGCGAAATGCTTCACGCAGACAGCCACTCCGTTCTTCTGAACTTCCTGAACATAAGGGACTACCATCTGGCCGGAGAGATAAGGGTCCTCACCCATATACTCGAAATTGCGGCCGTTCAGAGGGCTTCTGTAGATGTTCACGCCCGGGCCGAGAAGCACGTCCTTCTCGCGGTAGCGGGCCTCCTCGCCTATGGACTTGCCATAGAGAGCGGACATATCCCTGTTCCAGGTGGCTGCAAGGGCTGTAAGGGCAGGATATGCCACTACGGAATCATTGGTCCATCCGGCCTGCTCCCATTCGTCCCAGAGAACTTCGGTACGGATGCCGTGAGGGCCGTCCGTGCACCAGAGTTCGGGAATTCCCAGACGCGGAACTCCGGGAGAGGAGAACTTGGACTGGGCGTGTACCATTGCGACCTTTTCTTCAAGGGTCATACGGGAGATGGCGTCTTCGACTCTTTCCTCTATCGGAGCCTCGGGGTTCAGATAGACAGGGCCGTCGAATTTGCTGCTTGCAGGAGAATTGCCGCAGCCTGTAGTAAAGGCGACAGCTGCAAGAAGCAGGATGGATGTCAGTGTCAGTTTGTGCATATAAAATGGTGTTATAATTTTAATTCTCTGGTGCCGAGGAGCTCGCGGACGAGAAGCGGAGCGTTCGTGGTAATGCAGTCGACTCCGAGGTCGATCATTTTCTGAATGTCCCCGGCTTTGTTCACGGTCCAGGCGTTCACGCTCATTCCGAGGGCGTGGGCTTCAGATACCCACTCAGGATGATTGCCCAGGACCTGGTGCTGATAGTCTATACCGTTGATTCCCATAGCATTGAGCTCGGCAGGAGCGATATCGCCGGTAAGATACTGGTTCGTGAACTCCGGGGCAAGCTGCGCGACTCTCCTGCAGATGTTCAGGCTGAAGGAGATGAACATTATGCGGGAGGGGTCGTAGAGATTGTGGTCCCTGATTTTCTGAAGGACGATGTCGACGAGGGCATTTTCGCGAGCCTCGTTGTACTGGGCCTTGAATTCCAGCACGAGGACTGTCGCGGGGCATTTCGCGCCCTGCTCGAGGTACTCGTCGAGGGTAGGCATCTTCTCGCCGTTCCTGAGGGTGTACTCGCGTAGCCGGACGAAGTCAGTGGTCTGAATGTCAGTGCCTTCAATATGCCTGTCGTGATGAACGACCACTTCGTTGTCCCCGGTGAGATGGATGTCGAATTCGCTTCCCCAAAGCCCGGCATTCTGAGCCTCGCGCAGCGAAGCGATGGTGTTTTCCATATATCCCGAGCCTTCGCAGTCCCAGAATCCGCGGTGCGCCGCAATCTTTATGCTGTTCTGCGCACCGAGAGAAAGCGCGGACAACAAGAGGGCCGCAGCCAATACCAGTTTTTTATTCCAGATTTTCATACAAGAGTTAATATTCAGAGTCTCAATATTTTACAATAGCGGAGCCAGCAGGCGGATGATGGAGTCCCAAAGGTGGCGGAGATGATGTTTGCCCTGGATTTCTTCGAGGAAGATCTCCGTGCAGAGCTCCATATCGTGTTCGAAGATTTCGCGGCTGCGGGCGGCCGTCTCGGGGCTGTACATATATGTATTCATCTCGTAGCTTAGCTCGAGGCTGCGGTAATCGAGGTTGCAGGAGCCGACCATCGAGACGTAATCGTCTGACACAAAGGTCTTGGAGTGGATAAAAGGTCCGTCGTTGCGGAAAAGCCGCACGCCCGCGCGCAGAAGTTCGAGATAATAGGAGCGGTTTATAGGCGTGAGGAGGCTGACGTCAGCCTTGCGCGGCATCATAACGCGCACGTCCACACCGCGAAGGGCGGCGGATTTGATGGCGTCGAGCAGCGACTCCGGCGGCATAAAATACGGCGACTGAAGCCAGACATACTTCTCCGCGTGGTTGAGGATCCAGACGAGCCCGAGCGTAAGGAACGGCCAGGGCGTGTCAGGATCGCCCGGCACGAGCTGCACGGGAACGCTGCGCGAAGTGCTTGCGTTCAATGTTTTATCCGGCTGCCCGGAGGCAGCCAATGCAGGGGCGGTGTCAGGGCCGGATTGGCCGGAAGGCCGCGGACCGGATTGGCCGTCAGGTTGCAGACTGGATTGGCCGTCAGGCCTCCTGTTTGCGACGGTAGGGAAGAATTCGGTGAACGGCGCATCGATTTTGCCGCCGGAGGTGATGAACGCGTCGAGGAAGTACATCTGCAGGGCGGCGACTGCTTCTCCTGTGAATCGGAGGTGGGTGTCTCGCCAGCCGTCGTAGTAGTCGTCGCTGATGTTCATTCCGCCGGTGTAGGCGATTTCGCCGTCGATGACCACGATTTTTCTATGGTCGCGATAGTTGAGTTTGGCCGCGAGACCGAGGATGTTGCTGAATGTCGGGGTGAATTTGACGACCTCGACGCCGGCCTTTTTCATTTCGTTGTAGTAGGACGGGCTTATGTCGAAGTTGGCGATGTTCTCACGGATGAAGCGGACTTTTACGCCTTCGCGGGCCTTCTGCATCAGAAGTTCGCGGAAGGCTGTACCCATACGGCCCTTGCGGAAGTAGAAATACTCCATATGGATGTATTTGCGGGCCGCGCGGATGTCCGCCATCAGGGATTCGAGCTTCTCCTGGCCGCTTGTGAAGATCTTCAGGTCCTCCGCCTGGCTCACCGGCGATGCCATCCCCTTTCTCAGCAGATTCACAAGGGGCTGGTATTCGGGGTTTATTCCGGTATTTGTATCTTCTCCGCTGACAAAGTTCTTGAGGTATGGCTCTTCGGAGTTCTGGAGAACATTGAAGAATTTTTTATGATTGCGCTGGATGTAGCCCGGGCGGCGGAAATCTATGCCGAGCAGGATGTAGAGCAACAGACCCACGACCGGAATGGCCGCGATGAGCAGAATCCAGACCAGCTTCTGGGAAGAGCTCTTTTCATCGGTGAGTATGACCACCACCGTCCCCACCAATATGAGGATGAAGAGAATTGACAGTATGGTCGACAGGCTCAAGGTCATAGTATTATGGTCAGTGGCGGCGTGCCTTCCCGCGGGTCTCCGCTCCGGCTCACCATCGCAAATATAGCAAATATCTTCTTACTTGGTCCTTCCCCGCCCCGAAAACTCTATGGCTAGGGCTAGTCCTCCTCCCGGTCGCAGACGGGGAATTATCCAAAGAGTCAGCGTCACTTCGGGGCTGCCGAAACAACGCTGATTCATAGCCTTGAGTGCCACGCGCGAAGCCGAGTCAGCCGAGAGGGCACGCACGAGGCGACGGACTTGGACGGCGGAGCCGTCCGAAGGATTAAGCTTCTTTCTCCTTCTTGCAGCAGCAACAGCAGCACTCGCCGCCGATCCACTTCCATACGCCTGCTGCGAATGCGCCGCCGGCGAGAGGGCCGAGGATGAAGATCCAGAGCTGCTTCAGAGCGTCACCACCCTGGAAGAGAGCTGGGCCGATGGAACGGGCCGGATTAACGGATGTTCCTGTGTATCTGATACATACGAGGTGGACAAGAATGAGGGAAAGACCGATTGCAAGGCCGGCGAAGTTGCCTGCGCCCTTCTTTTCGTCGGTGGTTCCGAGCACTACGAGCACGAATACGAAGGTGAAGAATACCTCGGCGAGCAGGCCTCCCCAGAGGCTTACGCCGTCCTGGCAGACATTGGCACCTGTGCCGGAGAATTCAACGTTGGCTGTGAGCAGGAAGAGGATCGCGGAGCCGATGATGGCGCCGATGACCTGGAAGATGACATACATAATGGCATCCTTGCCGCTCATTCTGCCGGAGAGCCATACTGCGAGGGTGATGGCCGGGTTGATGTGGCAACCGGAGATGCCTCCGATGGTGTAGGCCATAGCTACGACTGCAAGTCCGAATGCGAATGCAGTGCCGACAACTGTTGCGGTGATGGCGGTGGTGCAGCCGAGGCTGACTGCGGCGCCGCAGCCCATAAGAACCAGAACCATAGTTCCGATCATTTCAGCGAAATACTTTTTCATAATTGATAACTGGTTTTTGTTACACGTTTATACACAAAAGTAGCAATAAGAATCGAAATACAGAGCGATTATTCGCAAAACTTGGGATTCTGTCCGGGCCGAAGGCGGCAAGGAAGGTACGGAAACGAGAAACGGACGGCCAGGGAAATCCCGGCCATCCGCAAAAATGAATGTTGATTTGTTAAGTATAGGCCAGAACGGCCTGTTTTCAAGTGTTCAGATTATGTGAACTATTGTTTATGTTGTTAAAGTTAAATCTTAGCATCCAAAAGTCAGTTCAGAAATCCGACGCCGGAACCCGACAGCGGAATTCTGACACCGAAAGCGCGATCACCTCTCCACCGAATACACCGTCGGATCCGGCGTGAAATAAGGATTCGAGATGTAAACCTTGTTCGTGCCCGAAGTCGTCTCCTTGGTGGTCTTGAAGGCGCACGGCAGAATCTTGTAGGAGTTTCCACCGTCCGAATTCAAAGCCAGATATTCTGTATAGGTGATGGACTTGGTGAAGCCGAAAGTCTGCTTGCCGCTGCCCGTGACCGAGGTTCCGTACCAGGTGGACATATATCCGCTCTTGAATGTGTCCGCATTCTTGGAAGTATCAGGAGTAAGATTATTGTTCGCAGACTCGATCTTGAACTCCAGAGGGAACACCGACTTGTTAAGACCCGAAGGAACATACAGATTCATCAGAAACTCAGTAGAAGCCGCGGTAGGAATCCCGGTGTCGGAAGTCCCGATATTGACCTTCATCTCACTAGGCTTGCGAAGATGGAAAATCACCGTACGGGCCACCAGAAGCGTCTTTCCTGTCTCATCTTCAGGATCCGTCACATAATAAACCACCGACTGAGTCCTCTCGCCCGATTCAGGCATCGGCTGAGGAGTCAGAATAAAGGTCGTCCATCCTTCAGCATCCGTGGTGGAGATCTTTACAGACTTTACGACAGGAGACTCTTCCACTGTGAAAGTATAAGACTCGCCGCCGTCCGGATGTCCTACAGGAAGCTGTACCTTGGTATCCTTGTCGCAGACCTTGATGCTTGTGATATCAGTTACGTCAGGATTGCTGACATCCGGGACATACTTCAGCTTGAAGGTGAAGTCCGAAGCATCGCTCACGATGGTCTTCTCAGTATACTCCACGAAGATACGGTGCTCATTGTCAGAGATGTTCGTATAGTCCTGAGTGTCCACGGAGAAGATGAAGTTGTTCATCGAAGGAGCCGTGGCAGCCTCTTGCGGGGAAGAATAACCGTCTGAAGTACAGCTCTTGATATTAACGCTGTACAGGAAATTGCGCAGGATATTGTAGTAGACGTTGAAACCGGTCGTCGGATCCACATCCTTCACAAAGTCAATCTTGAAATATGTCGATTTTCCGGAAGCACCATTCCCTTTGTACTTTCCCTTCACGATGATGGCAGTATTCGTGTCATCCCCGGAATAAGGCCTCTCGTACATAAATGTCTCATCGGACGCAAACTCGGAATCCTCCGGATATGAAGTGTCTATCGCCACATCCGCAGGCAGGAAACCTTCGAATCCCGTAGTGGAAGTTCCATCGTAGGAAGATGAAAGGGCATCGTAACTGCGGCTCACCCAAGGATTAAGTCCGTTCCTGGAGGTCTCGTCAATATAGGCCGCAAAATCAGAAGCCATCATCACGCAAGGCGCCACGCTACCCCTGTCCGGCACGTTCCAGAGGGCGAAACCTTCCAGTTCGAAATTTTCGGCAGTCGACTCCACGGTAACCTTCGCGAAATTGCGCACGAGCGGAATCTTGGTTATCTTATCCTTGTCAGCATCCGAGAAGTCTTTGATATTCACAGGAATGCCGTCCTCGAGTATGATTCTCTGCCAATAAGCCTCCGAATGCTCTTCACCGATCTTCTTCGTCAGGTGGCTCATTATGTAATACTCGTGGTTATACTTCGGAGGATCCGCTTCGAAATCGTAGTTCGCGACAAGGTGAAGCGTACGCTTCGACGGACTCGCCTGCAGGGTGACGCTGAACTTGTACTCAGTGTTCTTGTCCGTCGAGAAGGCGTTCGGATCCACCGGCGTGGCCTGCTTCGCCTCGACGAAGAAGTCGTTGCTGTCGAATACGAGCACCCAGAGACTCGTGATGTGCTCGGCCAATGCGCGGGTGGCAGTCTCCTGCTCCGGCACGGTCACCGAGAAGTTCAGGCAAGTTTCTCCCTCGGCCGTCCCGTTATCCGGGACGTCCAATCTTTCGCTGCAGCTCTGAACCAATCCCATCGCCACCAGACTAAGGAGTATGAATATATATCTTTTCATTTCAGTCGATTATCTTTGCTTGTCTCCCCACGTGAAAGTACTCTTGTCACACTTATCCTTCCAATACCATTCATCATAGACGCAACGGATATATGAGTCCTCGGTGGACGTCGCACCATTAGGACGATAAGCGGTATTATTGCTTCCCCAATAGTATGATTCCGTAGTCAATAATTCAGGAATTTTTCCATCATCAGCCAACATAACCATATATTCGATTTCAGCTTTTGTAGGAATCCTCCATCTGCCGGCCGGATAACCATCTTCCTGATAAGAAGCGCATCTTTTCCGAGCGTCAGCATATGAGTAATTATAAGCGACGCCATAAGAAGAAGCTATTCGGAATGATGGCGCAACCATATAGTTGACACGTGATCCATCAGTATCTGAAGGATAGTAGTATTTAAGCTGACGCGATGTGCCGTCCATATCTGGAGCATTAGCCCAACTCCTTGAGGAACTACCACCTCCACCACCTGGACCTCCATACCCACCCGAGCCGCTCATAGTTGGAACAGAAATCGACTCCGTCCTTGGATCACCAATAATGTACGGACTTCCTTCAGGCAAAGAACTAATGGTTACCACATACATATAAGGGTCAGTATTGGTTCCTTGACCTCTGGCATAAGTCCAATCGATACTACGACTCTGACTACCATTAACATAGATATATCCATAGTGATTATAGTTACCCCTTGAACTAGTTCCGCTGTCGGGATTGCTACAGTCAGAATTGAGACTAGCGACCACATACAGCGCAGGGTACTGGGTGATGGTTACCGTCTCGGTGAACTCATCATTATCCTTATGTTTGAAAGTGAAAGTAAGGGTATAGGCAGTGACATCATAGTCCTTGGCATAGTCATTCACAAGAGTATGCTTGAAATTCACATAACTCTTTCCAGGGATAGCAGAATTGTCAGGAACGAGGCTGTATTCTGAAGCATCTACAGTCTTCTCATAAGGCTTATATCCTGAGTCAGGTTTCAGAATGGTCTTGGTCATAGTGGAACTTACCAGCACCACTTCGTGCGAAGAATAGAACGGAATGGCGAGCTCATCGACATTGTCCATCACATAACTGTCCTGATCCACAAGCAGATAGCGGTAACGCTTCAGGTGCGCGTTCGTAAGCACCGGAGAATCTCCCCAAGGCAGAACCATATATGAAGGATAGATCGTCGTAGGATTTTCAGGATCTCCGGAACCGAGAATACTTACCGAAAGCGAAACCTTGTACCAGCAGTTGCGGTCGATGCGGCGCTCCAGGGAATTGAAAGGCACGGCATAATAGCAGGTGAAATACCTCTCGGCGCCATCCGACTTATTCGTGTACTTCCAAGGCAGCTGGAGCATCAGATACGGCGCGTTGGCATCGCTTGACGAAGTCCAGGAGTTGAAATAGGAATAGAACGGCAGAGAATGTGTCCAGTTGGTCTTGCCTTCAGAAGAAGTGAAAGCGGTCAAAGTCCTGCCCTGGGCCGAAGTGAAATTCGCATAATGGTCCTTACGTGCCCCGCTGCCAGTCTCCCCGTTGATGAGGCCGAGGTTCACGATATTGCGGTAGCTGACGCGCATCTGGTCAGTCTGCGCAGTCCAGGTACCTGTAACATTGCCCGAAGCGTCCTTATCCTCCACGTCCTTGACCTCCGTCACCGTAAAAGTGATCTTCGCGGCGGCGCGGCTCATCGCGACCGTACCCGTGACGTTGTTGTCAGAGTCGCGGTCAAGCGTAGCGAAACCGTCCATCACGAAATCGCTCTGAGCCTCCGCATAAGGGTCCACAGTCTCGGTAGGGCCGAAATCGGCCAATACTGAAAGTTTCTTTATCTGTCCCATCGCGGTGGAAGCGTCCCCGACTGTGGAAGGAAGAGTTACGATGTTTCCGGTATTTGCAACCGCATAGACATAGCAGTGCGAGGCGTCTGAAGAGAACAGGGATTCAGCCAATGTCTTGTCGAGAGCGAGCTTGAGAGTGACTTTTCCTGTGGAAGGGTCCACGGTCAGTCCGTTCGTACCGCCCACGACCGCTCCCGTATTGGCCGCGCTTGCGAGGCCGCTTGCAGGATATATGTACTTCGCTGTCGCGGTCTCGGAGCTCTCGCTGTAGAAATAGAGCTTGAAGCCGCTGATCACGTTCTCGTTAAGGGACTCGGTGCCGTACTCGGTCTCTCTGGTGGCCGTCATCTGGACAGGAGAGAGGCAGAGTGTCAGGGTATCGCCTTCAGAAGGGTTCAGGACCGGCTCCTTGTCGCAGGAAGTCAGCGCGAGGACCGCTGAAAGCAGAACTGATATGTATGTATAGATACGTCTGGTCATAATCTCTGTCTAATACTTCTCCAATACATATTCGCCTCCGAGCACAGAGGAAGCCTTGAAACTTACATTGCCGTAATAGGCGTAGATGACAAGAGTCGCCATACCGTTGGTCTCCGGATTCTGGTTTATGGTGAGTGTGACCGGCTCGCCCTTCACGACGCCCGATGTGCGGTCAGTGCCCGTATCGGAGAAGCTGAAGTGGTTGAGGTCACCGGACTTCTGCTCGAACACTGCAACCCAGTCGGCTCCGAGAGGAGTGTCGATGGTGAATGTCACGTTGATGCTTCCGGCGCTGGAGAAGGTCATCTTGTTCTTGTTGTCGCTGTTTACAGGGACGGTGGTGCCGTCGGATGCCCAGGTCCATTTCTGTGCTCCGGAATCCTTCGCGGTCACATTGTCGCTGTAGGAATATGAGAACTCCTTCACAGTCCACGGCTGGACGACGAGAGTGAGTTCCATTCTGTAGGAATCCACACTTGTGATTTCGAACTCGTAGATGTGGTTGCGCTTGATGTCGAAACGCGTATTGTCATCTTCAGCCGTAGGGGTGGAATAATATCTGAAATCTACAGGATAGGCCTGGGAGATGCCCTCGAAAGAGAGGCTGATGTAAGAGCAGTCCGGACGTCTGACGTCCGTGGAGTTGGTCTTTACATTCAGGTATTCAGGAAAATATCCTGTCCAGACTTCTTCTGTGACGCTCTTTTGTGTCTCGACAAGAGCGACGGAACGGGTAGATGATGAGGTCTCATTATCAACGGATTCTCCCGGGAGATGCACTGCAAGACACTCGGCGAGCTTGTCGTAGGTCTTTGCGTGATCCCATTCGGAAGTATTCTTGTAGAGACCGAGCGGAGCGGCGGCTCCGTTGTAATTCAGGCCGTTGACTGTGGCTGAGGTCAGGGCCTTGCCTGAAGTGTTGCGGATGATGACTTTAGCCATCGCGCGCAGGAGATCGATCTGACCGAGGTCGGTTTCGAGGTTGCGGCGGAATTCCAGACCGGAATCATAGCTGCGGACCCCGTACATAGGGATGACATTGGACGCCGAAGGCTGGAAAGCCGAGGCGGCCCCCTCAGAATAGGCGGTGTAGACCGCGGCCTTGCAGAGGTCCTCGATGGTGGAACTGCCGGCGGTGAGTGTCGGGAGGGTGCAGTTGGCGAGGATCACGACCTTGAACGCGCCTTCAGGGACATTCTCGAGAGGTCCGCTGAGCGACCACTCGACAGGATATTTCGCGTTTCCTACCGGAGCGATGGCTTCAGGGATGAACTCTTCGCTGAATTTGTCGTCGATGAAGAAGAGAATGTGCGTCTGAGCGATGTCGATGTAGTTTTCGAAGCTCTCGCCCGCGTCGGTGCTTTCGCTGTCCACGCGGGTGGCGGGAGTCTCTCCGGCGGTAATGCGCAATGTCACCATAGTCGCCTGAGCGTCAGGTCCCGGCTCGAGGGAGCTTGACTTCCTGCAGCCCTGCAGGCAGACGAGTCCCAGGGCCAGTGTCAGGAGGACACGTGCCGCAGAGGTGAATATTGCATCAAGGTTCTTCATTACAGTTCAGCGTTCTGAAGTACGACTTTCCAGGAATTGATATAGATGTACTGGTTCACCCAGCGCTCCCCGTCATCGAGGAAGAAGATCATATCGTACTCGTCCTGACGGTCGAGATATTCCTGATTGTCAAGGTTTTCGTTATATTTTCCCTTTACCAGAAGAGCATAGTCGATGAGCGGGATGGAAATCACGGTCCTGTCGCTGTCCTTCAGGCGGATGTTCAGGCGGGGATTGTGTCCCAGCACGATGCGGCCGGTGGTGAATTCGGCGATGGCTACGTTCAGCGCGTCAGATGAGCGGTTCAGAGCGACTTCTCCGGAATAAACGGCCCAAGGGCGGTAGGTGACGTCTCCGCCGTCCATCAGGGAGTTGTCCCAGTCCATCAGGGCGTTGTCGTCGGTGATGGAGAAGTCGAAGAGGTCAGGATCCACCGGAGAGCCGGAAAGATGCTGGAGCACGACCTGGAAATGGTTCGTGTTCTTCTTCAGGCTCACGGTCGCCACGGTCTCGCCCTTGCGGGAAGTGAAATCCGCGGAAGTGAAGCCGTAGTAGAGGCGGTCCAGGTCGCTGTCGACGTAGGCGGAACCGTCCTTCGCGTGTTTTCTGTCAAGAGAGCATTTCAGAGCGGTCTTTTCGGTACCCTCCGAGAATGTGAATGTTCCGAGTTCATCGGCGTCACACCAGGCAAGCAGGTCATACTTTCCGGCAGGCACTTTGACGGCCATTGAATAGTCCTCGGCAGCGAGAGCCTCGCCGCTTTCGGAACGGGACCAGACGATGCTGCCCTTCGAGTCGAGGACATAGAGTGTTACCGCTTTCACCTCGTGGGCGAACGCGTCGGCGTACTTCATATTCCAGTCGTAGCGGAACTTCACCTTATAGACCGGGCAGTCGCTCAGGTCGTCGTAAATGAGGTCGCTGCAGGCAGGTGCCGCAATGCAGACCAGTGCCGCGGCCAGCAGAGTGCGGAATTTTACCTTGAGTTCAGACAGCATATCGTATAAAATCAAAAGTTGTTGTTAATTTTTAAAATCGGCAGGCTGCAGGCCGCAGCCTGCCAATATGAATATGTGCGCGTGCGCGCTTGTTTTTTAGAGTTCTACGCTCTGCTTGACGACCTTCCAGGAGAGGATGTTGACCTTGGCGCCTACGAAGTAGTTCTTGACGTCATCGTCGCTAGGAACTATATCCTCGGCAGGATCGTAAACAGCCTTTCCAAGGTTGGAGATGCCGGTTACGGTGATCATATAATAGTGGTTACGTACGACACCGTAGGTAGCCTCTGTCATATCGGTAACGAATTTGGAATCCGTGTACTTGACACCGTTGTTAAGGTGCTCGATAGGAATGTTGTAGTACATCATACCGTCCTTGTAGTACTCGGCGAGGGTTCCGTTGTTTTCGTTCAGAAGCGCTGTTACCTGGGCAGCGGTCCTGGCCTCGTAGATGGTACCACCGGTACTGGCACTCTGGAGATAGTATGACTTGGTGCTGTCGAGAGTCTTTGCCTTGAGGGTGATGTCTCCGTCATAAGCATTCTGGGACTCGACATCTTCAGCGGAAATCTGGGTATAAACGGATGATGCTTCCTGAGTTGCCGGTCCTACGAAAATGAGGTTATCAGGATTATTTTCAGCGTAGTCAGCAAGAGCCTTCTTAACGTATTCGCCGTAGGTGTAGAGTTTCTTTCCGTAGTTGACAAGCTGGATGGCGTTGCCGCTTGCGTCAGTTACCTTGGCCTGAAGAAGGGCGCTTGTAACTGCACCGGAGAAGTTGACGGCCTTGAGGACTGCGGCTGTGTTGGTATTCTCACGGCAGTATGCAGCTCCGTTGAGGGCGACACCGAGATCGTTGTAAGAGATGTAGGAGAGAGTGGTCGCTTTATTGTTTCCTGCAGTCTCTGCGAAGTTCTTAGGATAGTAAACTTTCGTAGCATCTGAAACGCCGTACTCAGGGAACTTGGCCCAGTAGCTTCTGTGGTTTGTCGCATCATTCCAGGTGAATCCGGTGAATGTCCAGTCAGCGTCGATGTTCTTGAAGGTGTAGGAATCCTTTGCAGTTGCATCCAGGCCCCAGCCTGTGATGGTGAAGTAGAGGTCAGTTGCCTTTCCGTTTACAGAGAATGAACCGATCTTGCCCTTTGCAGCAGAGATTTTCTCACCAAGACCAAGCTTAACCTTTGCTGCAAGTCTTTCTACATATGCAGTTACGGTATTTGCATCCTTGACGGCCTCAGTTTCGTTCTCCTGGAAATTGTTCGGCTGGAGTTCCTCGCAGAAATATCCTGTAGCCTTGTCACCGTTGCCGTAGGTGGAGCTTGTCATAACGAAGTTTGACCAGGTTGTGCCGGTACCCTCGGTAGCGATAGCGTTGATGATATAAGCCTGAGCCTCAGAGATGCTCTTGCCCTTGAGAGCATCGACCATACCTGTGCTCGGATTCAGAACTACAGCCATATAGGAAGGATAGTTCGTCGACTTCAGGTCTTTGAGAACTACGACACCGCTTGCCACACTTTCGATATTGTTTTTTGTGGCTGCATCTGTACCGTTTGCTGTGAATTTCATCTCTGACTTGGCCTTGGAAGCGTAGGTAGCGAAAGAACCGTCAGCGTTGTAGAAGAAGAAATGGGCGCTTAATACAGCATTCTCATCGGATGTTCCGAAATAGAATGGATTGGTAGCGTCACCGGTCCCTCTGGTAGCGGCATCGGAGTAGGCAATGTTTACATTGATGTAAGCCTTGTCCCCGTTGAAAACAGGAGTCTCCTTGTTTTCCTTGCTGCAGGAAACGAGCGCTGCGAGAGCGAGACCTGCAAGAATTAAAGATTTGGTTCTCATTTGTAATGATTTTAATTTGTTAATATTTTTATCTTTCCAGTTATCAAACTATTGGTTCTCTATAATCTCACGGTTATGAGCGAGGACCTCACGGTTCGCATTGGCCGCTGAAAGCGGCAGGGCGGAAGTGAAGAGAGCCTGCGCCTTGTCGAATTCTCCGCGACGGGCAGCGAGCACTCCGCGTGCGTTCTGGGCCTCAGGCGAGTCGCCGGCCTTCTCGAGGAGCTTCTCCGCTCCGACGAGGTCTCCCCTTTCGAGGGCCACGCAGGCGGCGTTCAGCGATGCTACAGGGCTGTCAGGATAGAGGCGTACTGCGATGTCGAATACCTGTCCGAACTCCTCGCTGCCGGTTTCGTAGCTGTTCGCGACGAGGAACATCTCGTTCAGCGAGAGCTTGCCCGGGCGCTCCTTTATGATGCGGCGGGCATCTTCGAGGTCGAAGTTGCGCACGCTGTAGGTCACGCGGTAGTCGGTGCGGCGAAGTGAAGGATAGACTTCATTGAGAAGGGTGTTTCGATAGAAGTCAGGATAAGCCTTGGCGATGGCGCGGTCCTTCTCGTCGAGAGTGAGGTCGCCGTCGATGATTTCGAGAATCTTCCCGGCATAGGCGTAGTCGCTGCCTTCCATATATTCTCTGACGCCATCCCAGTCCTCAGCGGTGGAGCTGGCGGTGAAGAGCTTGGTGTCCAGGACTTTATAATAGTTGAGAAGGTATTTCTCGAGAGACTCGGTACGGTTCTGCGCCAGGACGGCATTGGACGCGTAGCGGCCGTCAGGAGAAGCGTAGCCGTGGAGCTGCACGCCGGTCAGAGTCACGTCGGCATCCTCGCGCACGAGGTCGATGGTCTGGCGGATTTTCTGGAGCTCGGAGGCGTTGTTGCCGTACTCGGGACGGATGTCGGACTTGCCGACAAGGAAGTTCAGACGGGCGGAGCCGGACTCTTCGCGGTTCTTGACCGCCTCAGCCTCAGGACGCTGATATGCAAGCACATACTCCTTAGGCTCGCCTACGAGTGCGATGTCCTCGCAGACTTCGTCGGTGAATTCGCTGCCGATCATCGCCTGGTCGCAGCCGCAGTCGCCGCGCCCGATGACGAAGCTTCCGCCGTTCATCCACTGCTGGTATGGGAAGGTATATGCAAGATGCTCGCTCTGAGCCTTGTTCTTCTTGCGGAGGATAATCTCAGCCGGCTCCCCGCTTGCGGTCTTGCCTGTGCGCTGATAGTAGATATAGCGCTTGCGTCCAAGCACTTCGACAGTTCCGAGACGCAGGGTGTCGCTGCCGCCGACGTACATAGGCGAGAGCACGATGCCGCGGTTGCTCTTCAGCTGAAGACGGTCGAGGTTCAGGTCGAGCGTAACGTTCACGTCCTTGTGATCTTTCCAGATCTGCACGTTCTCAAGATCTATCTGGCCTCCGGCCAATGTCTGGGCGGAGCAAAGCGAGAAAAGTACCGGCAGGGTTAAAGCTGCCAGACATAACATTCCGGTTTTCTTCATTTTGTGTGCGACTTAGAAAATGTATATGAGGTTCAGTGCAGCCTTGGTCGGGCCTACATAGTGATGGTCTTGGTTTTCTTCGAGTTTTTCTCCGCAACTCTCACACTGGAAGGAGTTGTAGCGCGTGTAGACATAGCCGAAGCCGATTTCAGCTTCGAGGTTCCAATGCTCGGACAGAGGCCAGGCGTAGCCGTATGCGAGGCCCGCGCCGGCCATCCAGCCTTCGTAGCGCGAGTCCTTGAGCTTCGAGTAGTCCGTTCCGAGGAAGGTGAAAGGAAGGTCGATGCCGCCGATATTGTACTGGCCGCCAAGCAGATGCGCGCCGAGGAAGCTTCCCATCAGCGTGTTGCAGAACCAGTAGCGGTATTCCGGCTGCACCAGCCAATGCTTCCACTTCATATTGTCTTCGAATGTGAAGATGTTGAGGTTTCCGCTGAGGTCGATGCTGGAATGGTCGGAAATGGTCCTTTCGACGCCGGCGTTTATTGTGGCTGTGGCGTCATAAAGGATGTTTGTCTTAACGGCAGTATTATTCTGAGCCTTCGCGGTGAAGGACAGAACAACTGAAAGAAGAGCAATAAAGAGCTTTTTCGTGAAGTTCTTTTCGGACAGAGTCCAGGCTGAAGTTTCGTTCATTCCCCAATTTAAGATAAGTTATGAACTTGAAGTTCACAACAAATCAACAATCTAAAATAAAATAACTCTAAAAACTGTACATTCCCCTAATTCGGGACGGCAAAGGTATAACAAAAATTTGAATTTTGTATATTTTTTATGCACTTTTTTCACCCCCCCCTAAAATTTTTCTATTACACTGGTTTTCAGAGTTTTAAAATGCAACTTTCCGGCAACTTATTTTTAAACTGATTTAAAATTCGTATTCTCCGCCGTTCATTTCAAGTTTAAACAATTCTAAACTGCCGAGAAAAAAAGCAGGCGACCTTTTATGGGGCCGCCTGCATAATAGGTTTAGAGTTTAGTTATATTGTCTTAAGAGTAAGCGTCTGAGAGCCGACCGTGATGATTATATCACTTTTCTCTGCCGGAGTGCCGGCAGGTTCGGCGGCCGCATTGGATGCGGAGCGGCCGAAGGAATCTTTTGCGGCCGCAGGGCCTGTCGGCACTTCGGCAGCAGGAGCAAGCGAGCGGACCAGAATCTGCGCGCAGCCGCTGAACGGAGTGACCGTCAGGGAGTTGCGTTCCGCGTGAGACTTGCCGACAGGGCGCTCCGTAAGCTTGAAGCCAGGATCACCGTTGCCCCAGCCCAGAAGCTCAGCATTCTCCACGCTGACTTCCAGCGAAGGAAGCGAAGTGCAGATGTCAATCACGACGACATCCTGCCCGTCAGCGGCGATAGTTGTCTTGGAAGGCGTAAGCGAGAGCTCAGGCAGAACGGCAGGATAGCGGTCGGAAGCCACCTTGCGACCGTTGCGATAACCCACGGCCGAGAAGACCGCAGAAGGGTCCGAAACCTTCCACACCAGATGCCCGTCCACAGGCATCTTCTTGGTGCCCAGGCTCTTGCGCCCGGAAAGAAGCTTCACCTCATCGCAATTCGAATAAACCCACACTTCCCCGTCATAAGGCCCGCAGATGTGCACCGAAGGCTCCGCCGTCCAGGCCGCCTTCAGATAGAAAGCCTCATCCTTCGGGAAACCGCAGTAATCCATAATACCGTACTGCGAACCGGTTGCAGGCCACTTCATAGGATTAGGTTCACCGCGATAATCAAAGCCCGTCCAATAGAACAGACCCAGAGCCCACGGCCTCGCCTTGTAGAACTGCCAGCCCTCCTCGATGATATTCACCCTCTTGAGCGAATCCACGCGGTTTATCGGCGTCATCCAGCCATTCTCAGGCACCATCTCATACTTCCCGCGCGTGCCGCAGCCCGAAGTTTCCTCCGTACCCACAGCGCAGACAGAAGGGAAAAGCTCGTGAAGTTTATCCACCTCATTCTGACGGATATAATTGTAACCGAACACATCCATACCCTTCACCATCTCCTGCCCGCTGCAGTTTCCGTAGGTTACAGGGCGGGTAAGGTCCAGAGAATGAACGAATTCCTTCATACGAAGGCCTATCTCGAGGCCGACTTTATCATACTCCACGGCCCATTCCTCATTTCCGATGCTCCAGAAGAACACGCTCGGATGATTGCGGTCGCGGTCGATCATATTCTGAAGCTGTCCAAGCTGCTCATTCACACCGATCTGACGGTTCTCGTCGATCACCGCCATACCCAGTTCGTCACAGAGAGCGAGCATAGAAGGCGAAGCGCAGTTGTGCGAGCAGCGGATGGCATTGAAACCGAACGACTTGAGTCGCAGAATTCTGTATCTCCACAGTTCGTCAGGCACCGCCACGCCCACTCCGGCGTGATCCAGATGCAGATCGCAACCCTTGAGTTTCAGAGGATTGCCGTTCACCAGGAGTCCGCGGTCAGTGGTGAATTCCAGGGTCCTCACTCCGAACTTACAGCTGTACTCGTCGGACAGAACGCCGTCATAAAACAACTCGACCTTGAGAGTATAGAGATAAGGATTCTCGATGCTCCAAGCCCTGTCGGCGCTCGCAACCTCCTTACCTTCGGCATCCAGAATAGTGATACGCCGCGAGATCAGATTTTCATTGGCCGACGCGTCGGCCAATACATATTTCATATTCACGCAGCTTGCATCGACGTGCACGCTCCGGCTGCCCGAAGCGAGCGTCCAAATGCTGCCGTCGGAGCATTTTTGCTGAATTTCAATCGAATACGGTTTGATAGCGGCAGGACCTGCGCTGTGCAGACGCACGTGGCGGTAGATGCCCGCGCCCTCATAGTACCAGCCCTCCTCGGTCGAAGCGTCGCAGCGGACCGCGATGACATTGTCCCCGCCGTAATTAAGATACGGAGTGAGGGTGTATACCCTTGAGCTGTAGCCGCTTACCTCGTGTCCGAGATAGAAGCCGTTGCAGAAGACCTGGCTGTCGCGAAAGATTCCCTCGAACTCGATTGTAATCTGCTTACCCTTCTCAGACTCAGGGATATAGAGATGCTTGCGGTACCAGCCCACGGAATTCTCAGGATACTTCCAGCCGATGCACTTGTAGCCGTGCGAATGGCTCGCCCCGCCGTTGTACGGCAGGTCCACCACCCAGTCGTGCGGCAGACTCACCTTCTGCCAGGCGGAATCGTCAAACTCCGGCATAATCGGAGCGCGGCTGCCGTTATTGCTCTTCGCCTTGCAATAATATGTAAAATACTCAGTGCCGTGGTGGAAATCCGCCTCCATCGAAGCGGCGTTGCCCAGAGCGAAGGTCCAGTCCGCATCCAGCGACCGAGTCTGCTGGCCTGCGGCCAATCCGCACACGAGCGAAAGGGCCGCAACAGTGAGTAACTTTCTCATATTCTTACAGTTCGAGTGTCAGTTCGTGGTGACCCGGAGCGTACTTTATGAACTCCGATTTGCCGCTGCAGCTGTTGTGGATGGTGATGTCATAGACAGCGCCGCGGAACTCGCGGTGAATCTTGTACTCCTTTATGTGCGCAGGCAGGCAAGGCTTAATCATAAGTCCCTCATACTCAGGATATACTCCGAGCAGGAACTCGGAAACCGTGTACCAGTTCCAAGCCGCTGTGCCGGTGAGCCAGCTGTTCTTGCCCTCGCCCGGTTTCGCGGCTTCCTTGCCGGCCACCATCTGGCAATATACATAAGGTTCCACCTTGTGCAGACTCTGGTCTCTGGTGAAGGCCGGAGAAATCTTGCAGTAATGCTCCCAGGCATCGTCAGCGCGGCCCGCGAGGGCTTCGCCGATGATTACCCAAGGATTATTGTGGCAGAAGATGCCGGCGTTCTCCTTATAGCCCTGAGGGTAGGAGGAAATCTCGCCGTATTCGATGTAATACTTGGTGTATGCAGGGCTCAGGAGCACGATACCGTGCTCAGAGTCAAGAAGTTTCTTGGTAGAATCGAGGGCCTTGTCGCACATTCCCCTGTCGGCTCCGATGCGGGCCATCGTGCACCAACCCTGGCTTTCGATGAAAATCTGGCCTTCGTTGTTCAGGTGTGAGCCGATCTTTCCGCCGAAGAAATCGTAGGCGCGGAGGAACCAATTTCCATCCCAACCGTACTTCTCCACAGAATCGCACATTCTCTTAACCCACTGGGCCACAGCCTCGGAAGAGCGCTTCTCCGGCTTTACGGTCCTGGTGATCTTGCAGCTGCCGGGATGTTTTTCGAGGTGCTCCAGAAGTTTCACGAGGTCATTGCCGACGCAGACATACAGGCCGGCTATCATAAGGGACTCGGCCTTGCTGCCGAAAGTCTTGTTTTCGGTGGTCTGGAAGGACTCGTCAGGATTGTTCGAGAAGCAGTTAAGGTTCAGACAGTCGTTCCAGTCGGCGCGGCCGATGAGCGGCAGTCCGTGAGGGCCGAGGTTCTTGCCCACGCGGGAAAAGCTGATCATAATGTGCTCGAACAGAGTCTTTTCGCTGCCCATCACATTGTCGAACGGAACCATCTCGTCCAGGATGCTGAAATCACCGGTCTCTTTCAGATATGCAAAGGTTCCGAAGAGAAGCCAGAGCGGATCGTCATTGAAGCCGGAACCGATATCATTGTTTCCCCTCTTGGTAAGAGGCTGATACTGATGGTAGCAGCTTCCGTCAGGGAACTGGGTGGCGGCGATGTCCAGGATTCTGGTGCGGGCGCGGTCCGGGCACTGGTGGACAAAGCCCACAAGGTCCTGATTCGAATCGCGGAAGCCCAGACCGCGGCCGATGCCGCTCTCGAAGAAGCTGGCGCTGCGGGACATATTGAATGTCACCATACACTGATACTGGTTCCAGATATTGACCATACGGTCCAGTTCAGGAATAGCGGATTGGACGCGGAAGCGGCCTAAGATTTCATCCCAGTAGCGCTCGAGGCTCTCGAACGCGGCGTCCACCTGGGCGCTGGTACTGAACGCGTTGAGTATTTCGTAAGCCTTGCGCTTGTTTATCAGCACGGAGCAGGATGTCAGAGCTTCGCCCGCGAACGGAGTGCCGGCGACGCTCTTCTCGATGGCTGCAAGTGCCTCCGGCTCAAGCTGATACTCGAATTTCTCCTCGTCCGGCATCTCGACATAGCCGAGCACGAAGACGAGTTCGCGGGACTCGCCCGGAGCGAGCTGAATGTCAATGCAATGCGAAGCCACAGGGCTCCAGCCGTGGGCAATCGAGTTCTTCGGAGCGTCCGCAGTCACGACCTCAGGAGAGTCGAAGCCGTTATAGAGGCCCATAAAGGACTCTCTGTCAGTATCATAGCCTGCTATCGGAGCGTTCACGCCGTAAAATGCGTAATGGTCGCGCCTCTCGCGGTACTCGGTCTTGTGGTAGATGACACTCCCCTTCACCTCGACCTCGCCGGTCGAGAAGTTTCTCTGGAAGTTCTCCATATCGGTCGAAGCGTTCCAGAGACACCACTCCATAAAGGAGAAGAGTCGGAAGGACTTCGGAGCGGCGCTTACATTCGTGAGCGTAAGCTTCTGAACCTCACATCGGTAGCCGACCGGCACGAAGAAAAGCGCAGAGGCTCTCAGGCCGTTCTTTTCGCCCGTGATGCGGGTATATCCCATACCGTGGCGGCACTCGTAGAAGTCGAGCGGAGTCTTCGAAGGTTTCCAGCCCGGATTCCAGATGACACCTCCGTCGTTTATGTAGAAATATCGGCCGCCGGCATCCATAGGGACACCGTTGTAACGGTAACGGGTGATGCGGCGGAAACGCGCGTCGCGGCAGAAGCTGTAGCCGCCTGCGGTTCCGGACACCAGGGAGAAGAAATCCTCCGTTCCCAGGTAATTGATCCACGGCCACGGGGTGGCGGGATCGGTTATCACATACTCTCTTTTACTGTCATCAAAATGGCCGAATTCTTTCATATCGGAAATGGTAGTATTTGGAAATCTTATAAAAGCAATCTGATTTTTAAATAAGATTCCCGGTTAAACAATCTGACGCAGTTTTACAAGTTCTTGTTCCGGTCGATCAGAGCTTTGAGTCTCTCGACGCTGAGTCCTGTGCGAAGCCCGTCAGGCTCGGTATTCATACAGTAGTCCACGAGGCGGTCCACGCTGCTTCTGGCTACGTGCATCCTCGTGTCGCAGGAAGCGTAATAGATATATACAGTGCCGTCTTCGTCAGCAATCCAGCCGTTCGAGAAGAGCACGTTCATAACGTCTCCGACGTATTCCTCCCCTTCCGGGACCATCAGGAAGCCCGCAGGCTGCGCGATGACCTTCGTAGGGTCTTCGAGTGAAGTCATATACATATAGAGAACGTACCTGAGGCCCGAAGCGCAGCCGCGTACGCCGTGCGCGAGATGCAGCCAGCC